>JAOTYM010000103.1 GCA_029861845.1 Gammaproteobacteria bacterium
CAAAGTAGCAAGCGTTTTGCATTGCTTTCAGCGCCTGCGCGGGGCACCATAACCCTGAGAACCATAAGACGAATCCGCTTTTACCGTATTTGTTCTGCGCTACCACGGAGAGTGAGCCATGAGCAGGTCGCCCTATCAGCCCTCATCACCCTTGCCGTTGATCCCTATCGCCGTCGCCCCTTTCTGAATAACGAGATCGCCACCTCAAGAGGGCCCCACGGACAAGGCCACACGCCATGAGCGATATCTTCATCAGCTATGCCAGCGAAGACCGGGAGCGAGCCAAAGCGCTCGCGGAGGCGCTTCAAGCGCAAGATTGGTCCGTGTGGTGGGACCGTGATCTTCCATTCGGACGTCCCTTCGACGAGGTGATCCGGACCGAGTTGAGGAGTGCCAGCTGCGTCATTGTCCTGTGGACCGAGAGCGCCACGAAATCTTGGTACGTTATCGGGGAAGCCCGTGACGGACTGCGCTTACAAAAGCTCATTTCCGTATTTCTTTCGCACGCTGAGCTTCCGTATGACCTGCAGGCCATACAAGGCATTGAGCTCTTCGATTGGCATGGCGAAATCGACAATCCTGATTATCAGCGACTGATAAGTGGGATTACTACCTTGATCGGCGAGCAGACGCAGAAGGAACATTCGGCAACAACCGAAGAGACACGCGAGGGCCGAGAAGAAGAGCAGAGGAAAACTGCAGTGGAGGCCAAGCGTCAGACCGAAGCGGAGCGCAAACGCAAGGAAGCCGAAAAGAAACGTCTGGCGAAAGAGCGTGGGAGAAAATCAGAAGAAGAGCGCAAACGCAAGCAAGAAGAGGAACGAAAACGCAAAGAGGAAGCGCAAAGGAAGGCCGAAGCCGAGGCGAAACGCAAAGCGGAAGAAGAACTTAAGGGCGCTGAGGCTGAAGCGAAACGGAAAGCCGAAGAACAACGCCTGCGCGAGGAAGAGCACCGGCGGGCCGAGGAAGAAGCCAGACGCAGGGCTGAAGAACAAAAACGTAAGGAGGCAGAAGAAGCCAAGCGCAAGGCGGAGCAGGAAACAGAAGAACGCAAACGCCTCGAGGAAGACCGCAGGCAACGCGAAGCACGCGAGCGCGCAGCGAAAGAAGAAGCGAGACGTGAGCCGGTAAAATCTCGGACAACGCCTTCCGCTCCGCCCATGAAGGCGCGTGAGACTGCACTGCCACGGACCGGTAAGCCCATGATTTGGGTCGTGGCTGGTGTCTTGCTACTGGTGGGGGTGGGGACGTGGTATATGTCGCAACAACATAACCGACGGGTCGAGGCAGAGGCCCTGCAGCAGGCGGCTGAGCAACAAGCGAGGCAGGCGCAGGCTAAACAGCAAGCGCTAGAGGAAACCCAGCGTCAGGCCGAGCTCCAGGCACAACAAAAAGCGGACGCTGAACGCAAGCGAAAAGAAGAACTCGCACGCCTGGAAGAAGAACGCGTGCAGCCCGCCATGGAGATTGCTCAGCTGCTCGAGCGCGCGAGGGAGGCAGAAAACGCATTGCGGCTCACCACCCCACCTCACGACAACGCCGCCAGCTACTACCGTCAGGTGCTAGACCGGGATGAAGATAACCCCGATGCGCAGCAAGGGCTTGCGCGCATCGCGCAGCGTTACCTCGCTTGGGCGGAGCAGGCGCTGGCCCAACGTCGTTTTGACAAGGTAGAAGAAAATTTGGAGAAGGCGGCATCGGTCGATCCCGACCATAGCGGTATCCGCGAACTCACCCAACAGTCGGATGCGGTGCAGAAGGCCGAGGAAGACGCCAAGCGCGAAGCAGAGCTAGAGGCAAAAACTGAGCGTCAGCGCAGAGCACTACTAGAAGCAAAACAGAAAGCGGACCTGGAAGCAGAGCTCGAGGCGAAGCGCCGGGCAGAGCTCGCGGCAAAACGTGAGTCCGAGCGGAAAGCGAAACGTGTCCCTGTTCCCGAGATGGTAAAGATCCGCCCCGGCGCGTTTCTGATGGGTTCGCCCAAGAAGGACCGCTATACAAGCTTTGGCTATGAGTTCCCGCAACACGAGGTTATCTTGCGAAGGCCATTCGCCATCGGCAAGTACGAGGTCACGTTTGAGGAATATGATGCATACGCACAAGCCACGGGCCGCACACTGCCGCCGGACGCCCGAGCTTGGGGCCGCGGCAAGCGCCCGGTGATAAATGTCTCCTGGGACGATGCGGTGGCCTACGCCGAATGGCTCTCGCAGCAGACCGGTCAGCGCTACCGGTTGCCCACCGAAGCGGAATGGGAGTATGCCGCGCGCGCCGGCACGACCACGCGCTACTGGTGGGGTAACAAAGTGGGAAAGAACCGCGCCAACTGTCGCGACTGCCGCAGTCAATGGGGTGATCAAACCGCGCCGGTCGGTTCCTTCCCGGCGAACCCGTTTGGTCTCCATGACACCGCAGGCAATGTTCAGGAGTGGGTGCAGGACCGCTTACATAAAGACTATGAAGGCGCACCCACTGACGGCTCTGCATGGGAGGACAAGCGCTCTGACTTGGGATACTTGGTATCCGACGACCGCGTGATACGCGGCGGTTCGTGGGGCGGCGACGCGGGGGACGTGCGATCAGCGGAGCGGGACGGGTACCACCCTCGCGCCCGGCACCTCTGGCTCGGCTTCCGCCTCGCCCAGGACTTATGACCCTTTGCACTTTGCGCACCTATGAGTTCGTCAGTCCAGGGGACTAAAATCTCGCCTCGCGGTGAGAGCTTCGCATTTAAGAGGTGATAACGTGAGATGTTTCGCAAGGCACTAGATTTACTATGCAAGCTGCTCGGTGCTTCAAGGGGCACGGACCATAATTCTGCGGCGCAAGTCGTGCTTAGCTGTGATGCGTCTACATTACACGCTAAGACTCCCGATGCGCTCAAACTCCCCCGGTTTTCCTCAGCGACTGGCGACCTGCCTGTAGCAAAGATCGAACTTAGGGTAGGTGACGCTCTATGGTCTCAAGTCTCGACATTTGACGGTGCGGGACCTGACCACAGGGCCTACGTTCTCGATCTTGACGCTGAAAAGAAATTGAAGATTAAGTTTGGAGACGGGATAACAGGTGCAAGGCCGTGCGACTCAGAACAACCCGGAAATAGTTGACGTCATCGAGGAGATTGAACAGTCAACGGATGAGGAAGAATAACGACGCTCTTTTTATGATGGTTTGGAGCCGGCGTTACTAACAGCATCCGATGAGATAGGAATAGAATGGCGGCTTCTGGAATTGGAGCGGCCGGTCAGATAATAGAATGCCGGCCGGCAGAAAACGACCCAAAGCGAGCACCTAGATATAGCGCCTTGGCGTTTGAAATAGCCGTTAGGCGATAGAATAACGAACAGGACAAAACGACAGGAAGCCGCATGTTGTTGATCAGAGGCCTGTTCGGTGCGCTATTTCAGATCGTACTATTCGCGGCCTTACTCTTCATTCCAGCCGGCACCTGGCAATGGCCACGTGCGATCCAGTTCTTATCGGTGTACAGCATCTTGGTACTAGTTTCCACTGTGCTGCTTGCGCGAATTGCGCCTTCCAGCCTGGAAGCCCGGCTTGAAGTGCCTTTTGCAAAAAGCCAACCAATGGCCGATCGTGTTATTACATTGTTCCTTATTCTTTCTATTCTCGCCTGGTTCGTGTTTATCCCTATTGACGTGTTTCACCTGCAAATGTCGCCGCTGCCACACTTCGTTGTGTCAGCTTTCGGGGCGATTCTATTCTTCAGCGGATATGGGATTCTTACACTTGCGTTGTTTCAAAATGAATTTTCTGTTCCGGTGGTCAGGGACCAATCGGAGCGGGGGCAAGTGTTGATTGATACAGGGCTATACGGATACGTGCGTCATCCTTTCTATCTAGGCTTTCTGTTATTTCTTGTCGGCATCTCATTGTGGCTTGAAAGCTATGCGAGTGTGTTCACGTTAACCGTGGTGTTGGGTTTACTGGTCGCACGGATTCTTGTGGAAGAGAAAGCGTTACGAGAGATGCTACCAGGTTACATTGAGTACGTAAAAAAGGTACGGTACCGTCTTGTTCCCTTTATTTGGTAGGGCGCGCGCAACATGCTGTTTCGGTTTTCCGGACGAATAATCGAGATTCTGAAGTGCTCCTAGCAAGCAACTCAAACCGAGCGAGACGCCCTACCGGGCTACGAAAAGATGGGTAAGGAGATCCTCGATCAGATCCAGAAACCCATCGACGCGATTTGCGGCGCGGTGGGAACCGCCGGCATGATCATGGGGGTAGGCGCCGTGATACGTGCCAAATGGCCAAGTGCGAAAATTGTGGCGCTAGAGCCCGATTCGTCGCCGGTCCTATCCGGCGGCGCGCCTGGCCCTCATGGCATCGATGGAACTGCGGCAGGTTTCATACCGCCGCGATTCAGCCGAGAAGTTGTGACCGATGTGCTAGCACTCCCGGAGCAAGAGGCGCGCACAATGGCGCGACGGCTCGCGCGAGAGGAAGGAATATTCGCTGGAACCTCAACGGGCCTAAACGTTGTCGCTGCACTCCAGTTGGCGGAGGAGGTTGGCAAGGGCGGCATAGTTGTAACCGCTGCCTGTGACTCAGGATTCAAGTATCTCGATGGAGCACTGTATCGTGACGATACGCGCCAAACCAACACAAGTGACACCTAACAATGGCGCTCAAGCTGACCTCTGCACGGCGCTGTGGCAGCTTAGCTATGCGTTAATACGAACGGCCGCTTTACAAATCTCGATTGACTCCTACGTTTATCTGAGTTCTAAAGCAGTCGAATAACCGTTTTCTCCAGCAGGCTGCTCGCTGAGCAGTCGGATACGCGGCCATGCCACGCAGGATGAGCGGCATTCCGACCCCCGCCGGTGATCTATACTCCAAAAAGGTATCACCGTAAGAACGAGGGGTTAGGGCATGGCTATGCGATCCAATTGGTTCAATGCACACCGTCTGCGCGCTATCGCGCTGGCCTTCAGCTGTGGCGTGCTAGTTTCTATCAACAGCACTGCTTTTGCCGCGGGCAGTATTAGCATTGAATGGGGAAAAGGCGGTGAGCCTGTAAAACAGAAAAGCGCGAAAAAACATTCAAAGACCGGACCCCCAGCTCATGCCCCGGCTCATGGATACCGAGCCAAACATCAATATCGGTATTATCCGTCGCATTCAGTCTACTACGATACCGCTAGAGGGCTTTACTTTTTCCTGGAAAGCGACAACTGGCAGATCTCGGCATCATTGCCGAGTAGGTTGAAAGTGAGCCTCGGCAGTTATGTCGACATGGAACTCGAAACGACTAAGCCTTACGTTCACCATAAAGAGCATGTCAAGAAGTACCCGTCGGGAAAAATGAAGAAAAAGAAGAACAGACACAAAAAGAAATAGACTGGCCATTACGTACAAGGAGACTAACAATGCAACGATTGCAGCGATTCGCCAGACCCATCAGTTCTTTTGTGGTGCTTTGCCTGCTTGGGGCTGACCTTTCTAGGCTACATGAAGGATAGCCTCTGGAGTGTGGACCTCTTCCGGTGCGAATCGATTACGCTCAGAAGCCACTGGGTTCTCGTGGTCATGGATCAGTTTACCCGCCGCATCATCGGCTTTGGCGTTCACGCCGGTGACGTCGACGGCGGAACGCTTTGCCGCATGTTCAATAAGGCAATCTCAGGGATGGGGTCCCCGAGATACCTCAGCTCCGATAACGACCCGCTCTTCGAATATCACCGGTGGAAAGCGAATCTTGGCATTGTTGATATCAGAGAAATCAAAACCGTTCCGTACACTCCAATATTCCATCCCTTCGTGGAGCGCCTGATCGGGGCGATTCGCCGAGAATTTCTCGATCATGTTCTGTTCTGGAATAGCGTGGACCTAGAGAAAAAGCTCTGGGAGTTTCAGCTCTATTACAGCCAAATCCGCGTTCATGCGTCGCTTGGTGGTAATACGCCAGCTCAATTCGCCGGCGAGTCGACGGCAAGTCAAGCACCGATCGATGATTTCCGTTGGCAGACACATTGCCGAGGACTCGTTCAACTACCGCTCGCGGCATAATTTGTAATTCGAGACCCACACGCTACAACGGAGGTCCTTTAGGTCTGCCGGCGTCCGGCTTACTGTAGTCGCATACCCCGGTCGGGAAAATGGCGCGCAGCCAAGCGTCTTCGGCGAAGTCAAAACTTACGTCGCCATAGGTGCCGTCGGCCACGGCCTCGTCCACCGATTTGAGCTGGCACTTGAACATGTCGCCAGCGTGACTGTCACCTGCCACCATTCGAGACGAAGCGAACACGGGGTATGTGCGCGTGCACACCCCCGGTCGGTTACTGTTGAGAATGCCGTCCCAGACATGCTCGCCGATGCCGATTGGGTTGCCGAGTTGATCAAAGCAAGCATCGGCAAATTGAGCCGGTGCCTTGCCCCCGTCTAGGTATTCGGTCAGTGTATCGAGGCCTAGTTCTATCTTAACGATCAAATCGATCTCGTTTCCTACGAACCAAATGGCGTGGTTGTCATGATGACCCTGGCGGCGGAGGATCCGCTGCCTCGCCGAAAACGACTGCCGCGAATTGTGCATGTCGAGATCTGGCTCCAGATAGGGTCGCAGGTCGATCATAGGAATTCGTAGTTTGCCGTTAAATACGTGCCCCGAGCGGTAGGCGTTCTCCATGGCGCTGAGGTCACCGCTTCGACGTGGTGACGGGATGCCGGCGCGGCAGGCGATGGCATGCTTTGTGGTGCTTCGCGCGTCGAAGGGGTCCACTGCCGGCTCGAATGGCTGGAAATCCTCCTGCTCGCTCCATGCTCCGACGCAGCTATTGAGCTTGAGGAACTCCCCCTTTTCGATGTTGCCATCAATCAACGCCTTGAGTCCGTACTGAACGCCCACATTGTCGAAGGGGATCGGCGCAAAGCCGTTTTCGTCGACACCGTAGATGTTCTCGAGATCGTTCCAGTGGGTCCAACGTATGTTCGAGATAACCTCCGCCGGATAGTTGTAGAACTGCAGGAAGGCGAAGTACTCCTCGGCAGCGGCGAGGGGGTTGAGAAGCGACGGCGCGGTGAAAAACCAGCCCTCGATGCACTCGGAGCTTCCGGGTTGGCCCGTGAGGCTATTGTCAACAACATCACTGGCGTTCAGTCCCTCGACCCATTGTCTGTTGCTCCAGGTCGTCCACGGCGTGGCGGGATTGAACAGTGTTTCTTCTAGAAAGTATTGCTCGAGAAGATTGCAATCGAGAATGTGAATGGTTTGCGTGATCATGTCGGGGTAGGAAAGCAAAGGCATGCCTGCATCGAGCAGATGTGGGCGGTTCTGCGAAATGATGTACTGCTGAATGGCACCGCCTGAGCCTCCCAAACCGAAGGTGTACCGCGGCTTGCCATAGGTTTTCTTGAAGTGTTTCTTGACCATCAAGGCCGTTTCTTCGGCCAAGCGCAGATTATAGTGAACGCCTGTGACATTACCCGTTGAGGTGGCGATGGCGTAGCCCGACGACAGAAGTTGGGCAAAGACGATCCGCTCAAGGCTCGATGGGCCTGCGTGCCATATATCTTCACCCTGCCAGTGCCCGATGCCGACACCACCGCCAAAGAAGTAAATCAGGTCCCCGTTCCATGCCGAATTGTTCAACGTTTCGGGCGTGTCCAATCGTTCAGGATAGGGTGCCAACATGGCAATGTCGTACATGAAGCGGTTGATGGTGCCGGTTTCGACCCGAACGATGAAATTGACCATCTCACCGCCGAACTCAATGTGCACGACATCGGCGGCGGGGTTTTGGGGATCCCAAATGCGAAACCTTCCGTCGGTAGCATAGTAGAAATAATCGACGCGGGTGCTCAAGCTGCAGTTTGCGGAATAGCCCAAGATGCCGCTGTTGGGGTCACCCTCGGTGGCGTACACCGCGTTGCCGATGCCGTCTTGGTTGTCGATAATCGGCTGCCCGAGGCCCGACTCGGATGTGAAGCAGATGAACGGGTACTGCTGGGGACCCGTGAAGCGCGGCCCGGTTGGACCCTCATCGCCAATCCAGAATCGATTTGACTGTGAACTGCCCGACTCGGCCTCAAAGTCCTTATCTTTATCTTTATTATCTTTATTGCTTCTCGCTTCCGCCGTTCCGAAAGATGCAATCAAGAGGCCACCTAGGATGGCCATCATCAATCCACTTCGTATCGTTGCCAACCCACTCGCTTTCTTTTCCGTTTTGGTTGTCATCTCTACCACTCCTGTTAAGTATTTGACTCGATAGGGGCGCACTCGACCCGAGTAATTCGGGCATTCGACAGCGCTCGGTCCAGCAAGAGGCTTGTTTAAACTAGGTGGGTGACTTTTTTCATGGCTGCCTCCTCCATGGTGGCCTTGCAACGAACCTTGTTGACGCCGATTGTTCCTACGAAAGGGTGTTTATCATGCTCCTCTCTGATGAGAGGTCAACATAAATCCGACAAACGGGCACCAACAGGAAACTCGTCATGCCCTTCTACCTTGTATATTCAACCACATGATAAGGTGTACGAGGTTTCGTATTCGCTGCCGCCAACTGCAGCGTAACGGTCGCGCAGACGCAATTGTTGCGGAGGACAAGGGGATCTTCTACATGCGCGTAGAGTTGTCGCGAATCCAGATAGCGAGCTCTTGCTCGTTCACTATATCTGAAGCCGCCTCTCTGATTACTACTGCTGCTTCTGCTTCAGACGCTGAGAGCTCGTAGCCATTCAGCTGCAGGAAAACGTCAACTGCAGCTAGGGCGACTCGCTTATTGCCATCGGCGAAACAGTGGTTTTTCGCAAATCCGTACCCATAGGAGGCGGCTAATTCGAAGATGGTTGGCGGTGGATTGCTATATGCCTCTAAATGTCGAGGGCGCGCCAGGGTTGAATCTAGCGCGCCCTCATTGACTGGTCCTTGGAGCCCCCCGTACCCACGGAGGAGTTGTGCATGAATGGCCTTGACGATAGTAGATGTTAACCAATGGGCCAAGCTTATCCTTTAGCAAGCTCGCGAAAAGCATTTCGGTACTTGCGATTGGTGCGTTCGAACGCCTCCATGGCCTTCTCAAAGTTCGGATCATAAGACGTGAGATGTACACCATCCTCCGACGGTGTGGCAAAAATAGTGTCGCCTACATTAATCTTAAGCATATCTACCAACTCTTTGGGCAGAGTAACGCCGTAAGAATTGCCAACCATTCTGACCTTCAGTGTGTACATAGCTACACCTCCGTTTCTTTCGTTCAGCTGCCCGCTCTCAAGTAATTATAACTATTGTTATAACAATTTCAAGGTGAACTTGTGCGGAATACTGTCTGCGATCTATCGGAACGGTGACATAAGTTATTGATTTTATCAAATAACCGCCTGTGAAAACGTGTGGGTGGCGAATTGGGGCGTTGGTGCATGGCTCGCTGCCAGGGGGCAATTGCGTCTATGATGCACAGTGCCAGCCAGCTACCGGAGTCCAACCGACCATGCCCCATTACTACCCGAAGCGTAGCCAGTACAAGTACACGAAAAAAAGCCCTATCGGGTCCGCAACTGGCGAGAATATGAAGCGGCATTGTGCAAGCGAGGCGAGCTGACACTGTGGTTCTCTGAGAAAGCCATCGAAGTCTGGCATGCACCGGCCAGCCCGAGACCCGGTGGCCGGCGCATCTATTCCGACCTCGCAATTGAGACCGCGTTGACCATTCGCTCGGTCTACTGGCTGGGGCTCCGGCAAACCGAGGGATTTCTAAGATCGGTGTCGGCGCTGCTCGGATTAAGCATTCGCATTCCCGATCACTCGACGCTATCTCGACGTGCGAAGCCGCTCGAATGTCTCCGCAGTCCCTCGATCACTAGGAAGGGCCCGGTTCATCTTCTCATTGATCGTACGGGACTGAAGGTCCATAGCGGCAACGATCCGAGTGAGGCCACCACCAGCAGCCATCGGAGTTGGCGCAAGCTCCACCTGTCCGTGGATGCGGGCACCGGTGAGATTCTTGCATCCGAGGTGACGACTCATCGGGTTTCCGACTCCACGCAGGTCCGGGAGCTCTTGAGTCAAATTCCCTGCGCACTAGCATCGATGACAGCCGATGGCGCGTATGACAGTTCGTCGGTCTACGAGGCGGTCGAGGAGCGTTGTTCCGATCTGCCGACCATCGTGGTCATACCCCCCCGACGCAACGCACGCATGCGCGGGAAGCCTGGCCCTGGCCAGCGCGATCAGACCATTCAGTCAATACGGGACATCGGTCGAAGACGCTGGCAAAAGGATTCGGGCTATACGCGACGGAGCTTGGTTGAAACCGCGATCTCTCGGTACAAGGTCCTTATTGGTCGACGTCTACGCGGCCGTACCCTACCGACTCAACGCACCGAGGCGAACATTGCTTGTGCGATCATCAACAAGATGACCCGGCTGGGGATGCCCGACAGCTATTGCGCGGCGTAAAGAAGGCCTTCACGTGAGAGACTTCGCCCTCGCTTACGCGATGCAACAAAGCCAGCGGATAACGGAAACGGATAGTGTTTATCCGCGACACAGGCGCCCAACGGCGTTTAAGCGCAGTCCAAGAAATTCCTAGTCTCAACATCATATCTATCCGGCCCAGCTCCGTAAGCGCCGTGTAACGATCGGTGGTGACACGAGTGACATCAACATCATTGGGGAGCACTCGTAGGTTCAAAACAGATTCGTCAAAAGGCCCCATAGGTTTTCGCCACAAAGACGAGATAATCACAAGGAGCAATCGTAATCGAAGCCTCATGACGGCAGAAATCTCCTGTTTTCCAGGTGGGAGCCATGCCACCGGTTGCTGCTGGTAATCGAAGTACGGAGGGCAAGGCCCCTCATAAGCGAAAGGACAGCACTAAGCAGGTGAATTAGCGGTTCGGGGTGGGCTGAACAGGGGGCTTAATAGCTTGGGCAAGCCGACTGGGCGTCCATCACCTGCCGAGCACAACAGGAAAGCGTTATCTTGTTATTATCATCCGCCTGCCCGTCGTCACCCACGTAAATGCGCCATTTGGCTAGGTCTTTTGATGCAAATGCTTCATGCCAGAAGACACTGCTCCATTAGGGGCGGCAGCCTCTGCCGATATCCTCACCGGCAAGGTCGTCAAGATCACGGATGGCGATACCCTCTACGTCCTCGACGCCAACTATCAGCAACACAAAATCCGTCTAGCCGGGATAGAAGGGGATGGTGGGTCTCCTGTTCGCGCTGCTTGTAGGCATTACCGCAGAGGACGTGTGGTGCGCCCGAGTTATCATTCGTTCTCGGGCCGTTTGGGTGAAACGGTAGCTACGTAGGTCAAGGACAGGCGCAACGGTCCGTTAGTGATCATTCGCCATACCTGCCGAGCATCCTCGTCGCTTCGTCGGAGTTTTAGATCACATTCAGTCGTCATGCCATCAGGCACAAAAAACTCATCGGGGACGATCGGCGTCTGCTCCAGTTGAGACACCACCCAGCCCGCCAATAAGTGTTCGGACCTAGCGTCCGCCGTCCAAAACGACAGTATGAAATGCAATTCGACTAATTCCTCCAGCCGCCTTATGCGGTGCAGGAAGAACGTCACCATGGGCGCACTATGAGGGTCGAAAAGGCCGAAATGGTCAGTGCCAACGACCTGCCATTGGACGACGCCCCCCGACGCGTCTTCCCTCTCGGGGCAGTATGAGCGTAGGTATTCAACGATTCCATAGCAAGCGCGCTCAATCATATCGGGATCCGAAGTCGCTACGCTCTGCGCCGCGAGAGCCCCCAGGATAGACTCAATCTTGGGCAACAGTGATTGCATGTGGGTGTGAAAATCATGCAATACGCTTACAGTGACAGCGTTTTGAAACGCGATCCTCGAGATCGATTCTGGCAGCTCCGCGGCGTCTGGCATTGGCGTATTGCCGATGAGCACCGGTAACACTGTGATGTCGTTAGCGATCGCCACTTCGATCTCCATTCGAACGTAATCATCGGGCTTGTCAATCTCCGTTAGCCATTGAGGGCCGATCAGTGCAATCAGGACTTTGCTTCCCTCTATCGCCCGCCTTATAAAATCAGTAAAGCTAACCGCAACGGGGATAGCTGCAACATCCATAAATACGGAGTCGTAGCCAAAACGTTGGCTAAGCCAGTCATACACCCGACAGGCTTGGGGAGCATCCGATCGCCGATAACACAGGAAAATCGTTGTCCTTGATGCGAAGTTGTGTGCACTCATTGATGCGCATACCGGTCCCATAGATGAGTTCGGCCATGATCTGGGGCATACCCTGCATTTGACTCAGTACCGCGCGGACCTCATTGACGGTGAGTACGGTGGGCAGAAATCGTTTGCGCTTTACCCGCTCAAGGTTTTCGAGCCAACCAGGCTCGAGTTCGAGCACCTGTCGATAGAGGAACATCAGGGCATTAAGTGCCTGAGATTGAGAGCTGGCGGATAAACGGCGTTGGGTAACCAGGTAATTCAGGAAGGATTCCATGGCAGATACATCGAGGTCACGGGGATGACGCTTACCGTGGAAGAGAATGTATTGACGACTCCAGTAGACATAACTGTCGGCCGTTCTGGGGCTATAGTGGCGGCGAAGACAAGCAAGACGGACTTGCTCCAACAGGCGGGGTTTACGGTTTGTGAGTGGTTGCGACGGACCCCATTAGGCTATCTCCTTGGAAAACCGTGACGATAGGAGTTGCTATGCTATTGGGCAAGGCTGTGTCCGTACTTTGTTCGCTTGATAAACGGACAATAGTTTAATAACGTGCTGATAGATTTGATAAATACCAGGAATATTAGAAAGTTCTAATTACTAGTTAGGCTGACCGACGGGTCAGCCTAATACCTGTTATGTTTATTGCTAGAGCAAATTACTAAGATAAGGAGAAAGAAATGCCTCAATACATTATTACTTATCTAGGCGGCGATAAGCCATCTAGCCCAGAGGAAGGTAAACAACATTTCGCGAAATATAAAGAATGGTTATCTTCATTGGGCGACTCAGCAGTTAGTCCTGCTAATCCGCTTAAGAATACGAGCACAGTAAACTCTGATGGTACTGTTACCACTGGAGGCACAACGTCAATGTCTGGTTTCACTATAATTGAAGCTGATTCTATGGAGGCGGCACTGTTGATTGCAAAGGGTTGCCCTTTTCTTGATATTGGCGGTTCACTTGAGGTGTCAGAGTTAATACAGATGCCAGGCCAAAAATAAACATAACAATCGCATTCACTCGGACCGCAAAAAGCGCCGCTCGTGGCTCGCTCTGCTTTTGGCGTCCGGTGATGCGAAGCGTTAGGGGGCATATAGATGAAAACCAAGGTAGCAATTAAAGGTGGATGTTTATGCGGCAGAGTTCGTTACGAAATCACTGGACCCCTCT
>JAOTYM010000220.1 GCA_029861845.1 Gammaproteobacteria bacterium
TTACGGTTGTGGCGTTTTGCTGGTATCGCACGAGCTGCATGTGGTGATGGCAGCGACCGATACGGTCGTTTGCCTTAATCGCCACGTTTGTTGTACGGGCCATCCTCAGTCGGTGGCGCAGGATCCCCAATTCGTATCACTGTTCGGCAAACACGTCGCCGAAACACTCGCGGTCTATACGCACCATCATGATCATCGTCACGATGTCGCCGGTGAGCCCGTGCCGGTCGACGAAGCAAAGCACAAAAAAGTGATAGGTTCATAATGGATGATTTCTTTCTTCGCGCCCTTCTGGCCGGTGTGGGGATCGCGCTGGTAGCGGGTCCGCTTGGTTGCTTCTTAGTGTGGCAGCGACAGGCCTTCTTCGGTGCAGCCCTATCGCACTCGGCTCTGCTGGGGGTGGCGCTCGGTTTTCTGCTCGATATTAATCTGACCGTGGGTATATTTGTGTCGTGTTTGTTGCTTGCCGTCGTATTGGTATGGCTCGAACGGCAGCGATTGCTAGCAAGCGACACCTTGCTTGGCATAATGGCACACAGTGCCTTGGCGCTGGGGTTGGTAGTGCTGGCCTTTATCGAAGGCATACGTGTGGACTTGTTGGCCTATTTATTTGGCGATGTGTTAGCGGTATCGGTCGACGATTTGATTTTGATCTATGCGCTGGCGATAGCGACCATCACCGTGCTCGCATTGATCTGGCGTTCTTTGCTGTCGTCTACGGTTAACGAGGATCTTGCCGAGGTCGAAGGGGCACCGGTGGCACGTGTCCGATTAGGCTTCACATTGCTAATCGCCGGCACTATCGCGGTAGGCATGAAGATCGTAGGTATTCTGCTCGTTATTTCACTATTAATCATACCGGCCGCGGCGGCGCGGCGGCTGTCTGCGACACCCGAACAGATGGCGGTGATTGCCGCAATTATCGGTGCGTTGTCAGTGGCGGCGGGGTTGTTCGGGTCTCTGCGGTGGGATATTCCCGCCGGCCCTGCCATCGTAGTGGCGGCCACCGTTTGTTTTGTTGCTATCATTGCGTGGCCGCGCCGCCGGCTAGCTGACACTAGCGCTTCCAACTTATAAACAATCTGCGAAAAAAGATGGATCCTACGGATCATACGATATTACGTGGTGTTGTCATCGGTGTAGTCGCGATGGCAATTGTGGTCACCGCCTCTAACGTGCTGGTGCGGTTTCCGATCAATGATTGGTTGACCTGGGCGGCGTTCAGCTACCCGATTTCTTTTTTGGTTACCGATCTGACAAATCGTCGGCTTGGTGTGCGCTATGCTCGGCGCGTGGTGTTGGCGGGATTTGTTTGTGCCTTGTTTCTTTCCATGTATTTCTCGACTCCACGCATCGCGGTTGCATCGCTAACCGCATTTCTCGTGGCGCAACTCTTGGATGTCCAGATTTTCGATAAACTTCGCAGGGCGGCGTGGTGGCGGGCGCCGTTTATCTCGTCAACTATCGCTTCGGCCGTGGACACGGCACTTTTCTTCGGCCTCGCCTTTGCCGGTACGGCTGTGCCTTGGATAACTTTGGGTCTCGGTGACTATGCGGCTAAGATTGGCATGGCGGTATGTCTGTTACTACCGTTCCGTGCCCTGCTGCGTGCCACCCGTCCGCCGATGGAATCAGTGGCGGACAGCAAATAGGCGCTATGTTCTTGTATCGGTTAGGGCCGCCAGTTTGTTCGTCGACAGATTTCGACCGGCCCACGGTTGCCAGGACAAACAAGATCTTTGATATCGATCAGTCGAGCTAACCATCCACCGCGCTACCATTAATGAATGGGGAAAACGCTAACTGATACCCTCAAACCTCGGTTATCGCAACTGCACACAGAACATTCTCTTACCTAATCAACCGCGAGCGTACCGCATGACAGCAACCAAAATCCTACTTGAAGAGTCGGAAATACCGACGCATTGGTATAACGTTATTGCCGACATGCCCAGTCCGCCGCCGCCGCCGCTGGCACCGGACGGGAAGCCAGTTGGCCCCGAGGCGCTGAGCGCCATCTTTCCTGACGGTGTGATCCAGCAAGAAGTGAGTAGCGAGCGTTGGATTCCGATTCCCGAGCCGGTGCGTGAGGTTTATCGCCTGTGGCGCCCGTCGCCGCTATACCGGGCGCATCGGTTGGAAGCGGCGCTGGGCACCCCGGCGAAAATCTTCTACAAGTACGAAGGCGTGAGTCCGGCCGGCTCGCACAAGCCAAATACGGCGGTTGCGCAGGCCTACTACAACAAACAGGCTGGCACCAAACGACTGGCGACCGAGACAGGGGCGGGTCAATGGGGCTCGGCACTTGCGCTCGCCGGACAATTGTTCGGCCTGGACATCCGCGTCTACATGGTGAAGGTCAGCTATGATCAAAAGCCCTATCGGCGTTCCATGATGCAGGCTTGGGGGGCTGAAGTATTGGCGAGCCCCACGGACCGCACCGAGGCTGGGCGCAAGGTGTTAGCGAAAGACCCGGGGTCACCGGGTTCACTTGGGGTTGCCATCTCCGAGGCGGTTGAGGAAGCGGCATCTCGCGAGGACACCAACTATTGTCTGGGCTCTGTGCTCAATCATGTGTTGTTGCATCAAACGGTGATGGGGCAGGAGGCAAAGAAACAGCTCGCTATGGTAGGCGAGTATCCAGACGTGGTATTCGCCTGCTGCGGCGGGGGCTCGAACTTCGGCGGTATTGCGTTTCCCTTCTTTGCGGATAAGGCAGCCGGCAAACACATCCGCCTGGTGGCGGTCGAGCCGACATCATGTCCGACACTTACACGCGGCCGCTACACGTATGATTTTGGTGATGCTGTCGGTCTCACACCGCTTGTGAAGATGTACACGCTTGGGCACGACTTTATACCTCCTACGATTCACGCCGGCGGCTTGCGTTACCATGGTGATTCGCCGTTGGTGTGCCAGCTCTATCATGAGGGCCTTATCGAAGCGATGGCGGTGCCTCAGCTTGCTACGTTCGAGGCCGGTGTGACCTTTGCGCGCACCGAAGGCATCGTGCCGGCGCCGGAACCATGCCATGCGATCCGTGCATGCATGGACGAGGCCTTGCGCTGCAAGAAAGCGGGCGAAAGCAAGGTCCTGCTGCTCAATCTATGCGGCCACGGACACTTTGACATGTCCGCTTACGACAAGTATTTCAGCCGCGAGCTGCAGGACTACGAATATCCCGAGGAGGCGGTAGCCAAGGCGTTGGAGCGATTACCGAAAGTCGGCTGACTTTATACCTTCCGACTTAGGCTGATTTAGTGCGGTTGTTCACGGCCGCCGCTTTCACCAACGCATCGAACAGACGTTGTTGCACCGGCTCGTCGGCAGCGGTCAACTCGGGGTGCCACTGAACCCCAATCAGCCAAGGGTGGCTGGGCATCTCTATTGCTTCTATCGCGCCATCGGCTGCCACCGCCACCACCTCGAGACCGGCCGCAACCTCCCGCAGCCCCTGGTGGTGCCAAGACATCGGCGAGAATTCCAATTCCTCAACGATACTTGCCAATCGCGATGTTGCCTGCACCTTGACGGAGTGCGCGATGGGCTCGCGCGGCGGTGCGCGATGTACGACCATTTCACCAACCACA
>JAOTYM010000104.1 GCA_029861845.1 Gammaproteobacteria bacterium
GGCGCCTATCTACACCGAGATCCTGTAAACAAGCGGCTACGTCCGCGGCGCGGTGCTCGGCTAACTGCGATTACCTGTGGTGGGGCAATTCCCGATAACGCCGATTACAGCGTGGTCCTGGAACCAAGCGGCCATATCATAGGTACGCTGAACGAGGACTTCGCGATCGAAAGTCTGCCCGGCGATATATTTCAACTTGGTAACGCCTCTTGGCGTATCCTACGGATCGAGGCCGGGCGGGTGCGGGTGGAAGATGCTAAGGGACAACCGCCTAGTATTCCGTTCTGGCTGGGGGAAGCGCCGGGACGGACCGACGAGTTATCTCGTGCTGTATCCCGGCTACGCCAAGCCGTAGGCGAAAGGCTTACTGGCGCGCCTGCCAACCCCGCTCTCACCCCATCCCAGTGTTACCCAAATTCGGGCGAAAAATCCGGCGGCGCCGCCCTGGCGTGGCTGGTAGAACAAGTTGGCGTTGGTCCGGCGGCGGCGATACAGATTGTTGATTACCTGGCAGCCGCCCGGGCAGCACTCGGCGTCATGCCCAGCCATGAATCGCTAGTACTGGAACGTTTCTTTGACGAAACCGGTGGTATGCAGTTGGTCGTGCACTCACCACTTGGGAGCCGCCTAAATCGCGCCTGGGGACTCGCCTTGCGAAAGCGTTTTTGTCGAAAGTTCAACTTCGAGTTGCAGGCGGCCGCGACGGAAGACGCTATCGTGTTGTCATTGGGACAAACACATAGCTTTCCGCTAGAAGAAGTCCCTCGCTATCTGCACTCTGCCAGCGTACGCCGTGTATTAACACAGGCCTTGCTTGATGCACCCATGTTTGCGGTGCGTTGGCGTTGGAACGCCGCCTGCGCTCTCGCAGTACCTCGGTTTCGCGGCGGCAAGAAGGTTCCACCACAGCTCCAGCGAATTCAGGCTGAGGATTTATTGTCGGTAGTATTTCCCGATCAGCTAGCGTGCTTAGAAAATATCAAGGGAGACCGCGAAATACCAAACCACCCCTTGGTTTCTCAAACCATATCCGATTGCCTGCACGACGCCATGGCCATCGATGATCTGGAGAAGTTGTTGCTGGACCTTGAGGCTGGACGCATCCACGTGCATGCACGTGACCTAACCGAACCGTCACCGCTCGCGCAGGAGATCCTTAACGCAAGGCCATACGCATTTCTCGATGACGCCCCATTAGAGGAGCGGCGCACGCAAGCGGTAATAAGCCGACGCTGGCTAGATCCAGCAACCGCCGCTGATTTGGGTACCCTCGACCTGCAGGCGATCGAACGCGTAAAACAAGAAGCGGCGCCAGAAGTGCAGAATGCCGATGAAATGCATGACGCGCTTGTATTGCTTGGAACGCTGACGGACACCGAAGTGCAACCGGCGTGGCAGTCTTTGCTCGAAGCGCTGATCCAGGACTCACGCATTACCTGCATGAAATTAACTGAGCAGCCACGCATCTTCTGGATAGCAGCCGAACGCTTACCTCAGCTGCAAGCGCTATTTCCTGATGCCGAGACGGCACCACTTATCAAGGTTCCAGCAGAATTCGTCGGTTCGTGGTCACGCGAGAGAGCGCTGGTCGAACTCGTACGCGGCAAACTCGAGGGTTTGGGTCCAACCACATCGCAATCGCTGGCGGGGTACCTCGGTGTTGCGGTCGCAGAGATCGACAACGCTTTGGCGACCCTGGAATCCGAAGGGTTTGCCTTGCGCGGTCGCTTTACGCCCAATGCTGACGTTGAGGAATGGTGCGAACGGCGCCTGCTCGCACGTATCCATCGCTACACGATTAGCCGCCTGCGGAAAGAAATCGAGCCAGTATCAAGCGTCGACTACATGCGCTTCCTGCTTAGTTGGCAACATCTTGGTTCCGACCAGCAACTGGAAGGACCACAAGCCTTACTTGCCGTTATCGAGCAACTGCAAGGATTTGAAGCACCCGCGGCGGCTTGGGAAGGCGACATCCTGCCGGCGCGGCTCACTGACTATGACCCGGCATGGCTCGATTCGCTTTGCCTTGCGGGTAAAGTGGCGTGGGTACGACTGACACCACCCAGGAATGGGCAGGCCACGGAACGCACGACCGGACCACTACGGACGACACCCATAACACTACTCGCACGAAAGAACCTCGACCCGTGGTACTCGCTAACGTCTAACGTGAGAATAGAACAGACCAAGCTTACCGCATCGGCCAAACGTACCGCGGCCCATCTGATCGAACGAGGCGCCTCATTCTTCGACGAACTGGTAGACAATACCGGACTGTTGCGGGCTCAAGTCGAAGAAGCGCTGGCTGAACTCGTGGCATGGGGATTGGTAAGCGCTGACAGTTTCAGCGGCCTAAGAGCGCTGTTGGTACCTTCCAACCGACGCCGTCCCCTGACTGGGATAAAGCGCCGACGCAAAGTGGCGGCGTTCGGGATTGAGGACGCCGGTCGCTGGTCGCTTCTGCGCCGGCGCCAGGCCCCTTCCCCGGCGGGGCGCGGGTCCGAGCAAAGCAACGCGCACCCCACGCCCGCGGCCCTCGAGATCATTGCCCGGGCGTTGTTACAGCGTTACGGTGTGGTCTGTAAGCGTGTCCTCGAGCGCGAAGTGGCGTTACCGCCATGGCGTGAGCTGTTGTATGTTTACCGACGCTTAGAGGCGCGCGGCGATATCCGCGGCGGTCGCTTTGTGGCCGGGCTATCGGGCGAACAATATGCACTACCGGAGGCGGTCGGTACCCTTCGAGAGATACGCCGCCAGCGGGGCTTAGGCACGTTTGTGTCGCTGAGCGCGGCCGATCCGTTAAATCTGGTCGGCATTATCACCCCCGGTCAACGTCTAGCGGGACTGGCGTCTAACCGCGTGTTATACCGAGATGGCCTGCCGGTGGCGCTACAGACCGGGGGCGTCACCCAATTTCTGGCCAAATTCGACCATGCCGACGCCTGGGAAGCAAGAAACGCCCTGCTGCGCCGCAGCATAGCGACGCCATTGCGCCCCTATCGCGGTAAAGCCAGATCCAGCATTTCACGCCAAAATACCGCTCGAGACGGCTAAACACGTCTTATCGGGCCATTCTTGGCCTAGTTTTTGCCTAATACCTACTAGGGCAACCCTGCGAGATGAGCCACAGTGGCGCCAGACAAACGATTATCACTGTCTACGCGGTTAGGGGCGCTGATGCGGTCGTTGTCGTTCCGTGGCGCCTTCCCCAACGGCAACTGGAACGCGCATAAGTCGGCCGGAACCCGTGCTTACAAAGAAGGCAATTATGCTGAGGCGGAGGAGCAGTTTTCAGTCGCACTCAAACAAGCGGAGGACCTTGGCACTGAAGACCTGCGGCTCGGCACTAGCCTCAATAACCTGGCGCTGGTCTACAAGGTCCAGCGAAAATTTGGCAAGGCCGAGATTCTGTTTCGGCGCGCCTTAAGGATCTACAAGAAAGCACAACGACCACAGCACCGACACGTAGCCTCTATCCTAAATAACCTTGCCAGCCTCTACCGTATGCAACGCCGCTATGTAGACGCCGAACGCCTGTACAAGCGCGCGTTGAGTCTTTGGCAGAAGATCGTAGGTCCAGATCACCCGAATGTGGCCAATGGCCTTAACAGTCTGGCTGAGCTCTATCGGGCACAAAAAAAGCTCGATGCAGCCGAACCATTGTTCAAACGGGCGTTGCGAACGTATAAACGTGCACAACAACCCCAGCATCCACATGTGGCCACCATTTTGGCCAACTTAGCTGCCCTCTACAGAAGTCAGCACAAATATGAAGACGCAGAACGGATATATCGACGCGCCGTCGCCGTAGCCGAATCGGCACTCGGGAACCAGCACCCGAAGGTTGCCGACAGCCTAGAGGCCTACGCTGATATGCTAAACGAGACCAATCGCCAGGAACGGGCACAAGAACTCAGCCTCCGCGCGAACGCGATTAGGACGGCAAAGTTCTATTCAACGACATAAGTTCCTTGGACAAAAACAAAGATCGGAAGTACGCTAATTGATCTCTAATTGTCTACGGAGCGATAGGGTACGATAGGAACAAAGACGGCGATCTGGTGTGTGACAACAACTAGCGGGGATTGCGGCCAGCCGAATTCCATGAACCTATTGTGAGAGGATGGGAAGGTCCCGATCTAAAGCCTTTGGCAAGACACTTCCGGACTATCTTGCGCCTGGGTTGAACACAGTTTTCGTGGGGCTCAACCCTGGTCGATACTCGGTCGAGGCTGGCCACTACTTCGCCAGGCCGCAAAACCGCTTCTGGTCAGCCCTGTTCGCCTCGGGACTAGTGACCCACTCAGTAAGTCCAGAAGACGATGCTAGCCTGCTGCAACAGGGGATCGGTTTTACCGATCTTATCAAACGGCCAACCCGCGGTATCGACGAGCTGTCACACGATGAATACAAGGCCGGAGCCGAGGTGCTACGGCGAAAACTGATTCGCTTTCAGCCGAAGGTCGCCTGCTTCGTCGGGCTCACCGGCTATAAGATCTGCTTTAACCCTCACGCAATCATCGGCCTACAGGCAGAACAATTAGGTCGAACCGATCTTTTCGTTATCCCATCCACGAGTTCGCGCAACGCCCGATACTCCTTGGACGACATCACACGTTGCCTAAATGAACTTCAACAGGTCTTGAACAAGGATCGCTAATTTCATAGCCGGCTGTTAGAATGCGACGCGCCTGCGGCAGCAGCTGGGAGGATACTGCCGTTTTCAACGCTCGCCGACTAAATCTATGAAGAAGCGAAAAGGGCGAAAGCCGAAGTTCACCGCCAAAACTGCAGACAAGTACGATCTATATCAGCGTTCGGTACAGTCCGCAGACGACGATATAAAATTCTTAGCGCGTGTGTACCAAAGTGCGCGTGTTCAACCGGCTAATCACTTTCGTGAAGATTTTTGCGGAACGGCGCTGCTCACAGCCACCTGGGTGAAGCGCGGACCCGAATACACCGGTGAAGGTTTTGACGTCGACCCGAAACCATTGGCTTGGGGCCGCAAGCATAACTTCGAACCCATCGGCGAGGCGGCGGCACGCGCCCTCTTACACCAAAAAGACGTACGCGAACCAAGTCGAAAGGCACCCGATCTGCGGTGCGCGCAAAACTTTTCCTATTGTGTATTCAAGGAACGCAGCGAGCTTATGGAGTATTTTCGAGCCGCCTATGAAGACCTGGCCGATAATGGTCTGTTTGTAATCGATCTTCACGGCGGCACAGAGTCCATGGAAGAGACCGAAGAAGAAACAAGAATCGCCGGTGGCTTCACATACATATGGGACCAGCACGAATACTGGCCGGTTACGGCTGAGACGAAGTGCTACATACATTTTCGTTTTCGGGACGGCAGCGAAATACCACGCGCGTTTACTTATGACTGGCGACTTTGGGGGCTTGCAGAGTTGAAGGATGCCCTATATGAAGCAGGGTTTGCACAAGTGGACTGCTATTGGGAAGGGACGGCTAGCGATGGCATCAGCGGCAACGGCATATTTCGCAAAACGCGGCGCGGCGAGAACTGCACATCGTTTATTGCCTACTTGGCCGCGCTCAAATAGTCGTGCTTGACCGTCAAACGAGGTATTCGATGATGACAACGTCGCGCCATTCACCGTCGAGTTGTGCATGTTTCTCGTAAGTACCCACCCGTCTGAATCCTAGTGAACCGAGAAGGCGCAGGCTCTGCTCATTTTCCGGAAACACTCGGGACAATAATTTCCAGACTCCCTGTTTGCGCGCTTCGGCCATAAGCGCTTCCATCGCGATTCGACCCACCCCCTTGCCACGGTGGTCGCGCGAAACATAGACAGAAAATTCGCGCACACCTGCGTAACACTCGCGTTGAGCGTATGGAAAGATCGCCGAAAAAGCCAAAATAAGTCCGGCGTCCTCCACAACAATCACCGTATAGGACGCAGAAAACCAACCCTTAATATCTTCGGTTGTGCGGGCGCGAGTTTCGAACGTCGCCAGGCGATCTTCGATGCCTTGGTTGTAGATCCTCGCAATCGATGCTACATCTTCAGGCGATGCCAGCCGTGTTTTCATGATTAGGGCTCAGTCAGTAGTCGTTTTCCACAATTCGATCTCGCCAACCCCCCCTAGCAAGCGCCGTGTCTTACCTATGTAGTTGCCCCTCATTGCGCCAACTAACTGATTCATAAAACTTAAATGATACGCCGGGGTTGAAATCGTTGTTACTATATGGTGACCTGCCGGGTCGTGCTAAGAAACAATAGAGCGTTGTTAAACATCATTAGATCCGGCAGCATAAGTGATATGTGTGCGTTGCGTAGCACGCTATACGCTAATCACACGAAACTGCCCAACTGACGGATATCCATCGAGAGACCCAATCGCCAAAAATGACACGCCAAGGCAAAGCCTATGCCTATGCCCTGGTCACCGTGTTTTTTTGGTCCACGGCGGCGACCGCATTCAAGCTGTCGCTGCGCTTTCTGGATCCCGTCCAGCTCCTGTTTTATGCCAATATCGTTTCGATCCTAACGCTGTTTACTGTACTTATCATACAGAAAAAGCTTCGCCTCTTAACCAAATACTCAAAACAAGATCTTGGTCGTTGCACGCTGCTCGGATTGCTCAATCCCTTTTTGTATTATCTCGTGTTACTAAAGGCCTACGACCTACTACCTGCACAAGAGGCGCAACCACTCAACTACACCTGGGCGATAATGCTGGCGATTCTGTCTGTACCGCTCTTGAAACAAAAACTTGGATTGAAGGAGTTCTGCGCCATCCTCATCAGCTATTTCGGCGTAGTAATAATCTCTACCCATGGTGATGTACTATCTCTGAGATTCAGCAATACAGTCGGGGTATTGCTCGCGCTCGGCAGTACAGTGATTTGGGCACTTTATTGGATCTACAACACCAAGGACAAAAACGATCCTGTCGCAAGTCTGTTTCTCAGTTTCTGTTTTGCGTTTCCGCTGGTACTGCTAGCCACCATAGTATTGTCAAGCTTTGAGGCCGTGCCCATGCCAGGATTACTAGGAGCCGCCTACGTGGGTGTATTCGAGATGGGTATCGCCTTCGTCCTATGGTTAAAGGCACTTAAGCTTTCAACCACCACCGCCAGAGTAGGCACACTCATCTTCTTTGCACCGTTCTTGTCACTAGTATTTATTCACTTTCTCGTCGGTGAGGATATTCGTACTGCCACTATAGTGGGCTTGGTTTTTATCGTCGTAGGAAGCGCCTTACAGCAGCTTGCGGGCAGACCCAAGTCGGCTTGAAGATCTGTTCACACTAACTCCTCGAACATCTTATAGAATGTTTCTGACATACCCAGTTTCGAATAAGCTTGTTGGGCTACTGCATTATCACACTCGACGTATAGCCGAAACCCGCAAACGTTTCCTCTCTCTACCGCCTTCGCCTTAATGTATTCATAGAGTCTGCGATAGATACCCTGACGTCGACAATCGCGTCTAACATACACACTTTGCACCCACCAGAATTCACCGTCGCGCCAATCACTCCATTCAGTCGTTACCATCAGTGCGCCCGCAATTTCGCCGCTTTTTTCTGCAATCACATAAAATCCGTATTCGGGGTTCTTGAGCAAAGTTTGTACACCGTTTGACACAACCTCAAACGTAAGCATTTTGTTTTCGGTCTCTAGCGCCATTGCAATATTGAACTCGGTGAGCGCGGCGGCGTCGTTTTCCTCACCAGTCCTGACCAGTACATCCTCTGACGTAGTCACGCCTCTGCTTATCCTTGTGTTATCGGTATGTGTCCAGGCTGTTGACTGACGCGGTCCAACCAAGCACGAATGGCTGGAAATGACTCGAGTTCAAATCCGCCTTGCGGCGCTACGTGTGTATACGCATAGAGGGCAATGTCAGCGATGGAATAGCGCTCTGCCACGAAGAACTCGTGGTTCTGTAGTTGCTTCTCCATGACTTGTAACGCGGCATATCCTTGTTTCTGTTTTTGGGCAAGCACCTGCCGTTGCTCTTCGGAAACACCCAGGTGCATGATCCAATGCCGCACCGTGGCGATGTTAGGTTCATGACTGTATTGCTCGAAAAACATCCACTGCATAACCTGCGCACGCGCGAACGGATCATTGGGCATATACGATGTACCCTCTGCCAGATAGAACAAGATCGCGTTGGACTCGGCCAGCAGTTTACCGTCCTCGGTTTCGAGCAACGGGATCCGACCGTTGGGATTCTTTTCCAGAAATCCTGGGGTCCGTGTCTCACCCTTAACGATATCGAGCTCGACACGCTCGTACGGAATGGCAAGCAGCGCCAAAAGTAAGCGCACCTTATATCCGTTTCCAGACGATAAATAGTCGTACAAACGAATCGCGGCAAACCTGACTAGAGAAAGGGTCCGCCAGTTTACCGATGCTCCTGCCTATGGTCTATTGGGTTGGGTCCGCGGGGTCGTTCAAATGTTTAACCATACAGGTGGCTGAGGCCGGGCACATTTCGGCGAACTCACGGGTCTTCTGGATCTTGTCGGGCACCGAACTCCGGTCGATCTCGACAAAACCGCATTTGCCGAAAAATCCCGGTGCCGTCAGCGTCAATAAATAGAGGCTAGCGACTCCTTGCTGACGTGCGTATGACTCACTTCGCTTATAGAGTTGCCGTGCTATTCCCTGACCCCATAAGTCCTGCGAGACAACTAAGGATCGGGCCAGTGCAAACGGACGATAGATTTCTAACCCCATGGCGCCCACAACACGACCATCCAAATTGGCAACGTGAAAGTGGCTTAGATGGTGTGCGATATCGTCATTCGGGAGTTGGTGTTGGGCTAGTAGTGCTCTTATCAGTGACTCCTGCACCGCCATCGCCCTATCTATACGGAGATTGGCCATAATATCGTAGTCTGACTTAATGGACTTGTGAAATGGTACGCTTACCTAGTCATTATGGCAGCGCCGAAATTTACACGATCTTTTCGAACTCATATGCTAGCCTATATCTAGGTGACACGCTGTTGACTTTAACGGCCAAGGCCATCGGGTCCATGCAGAAAGGGAGATCTGCGCATGAAGAGGCTCCGCAAGCAACTTGAACTCGGCGTACGCTGGCTAGATTGCGGATGGCGTTTGTTTAAGCGCAATCCATGGCTATTGCTAGGAATGGCACTAGTATCGATGGTGATAGTCATTCTCCTGAAGCTCATCCCGTTCCTCGGTAATTTGCTGGTCGCACTGCTTGCACCAATTCTAATGTCAGGTGGCCTACTTGCTGCAAACGACTTGAGTAAGCAGAAGATGTCGTTGCCAGCATCGCTGCGAATGGCTGCTTTTGTGCGTTCGCATCAGGTGTTGCTGCGCCCACTACGTGACGAAAAGTACTCGGGCACCATGCTCATACTGGCTATCTACGCTGTAACGGCGGCGCTACTCATAAATATTTCGGTTGAGGTGATAAGCAACGGCACCTGGGCCCGGGACCTTGGCAGTGTGCAAGCATCAGAGCTCCTGGCCGTGCTGGCTGGTAAATCGGTGGCCTGTCTGCTTTATCTGGGCTTAAGCATGTCGCTAATCTATGCCGTCCCGCTCATCGTGTTGCGGGACGAATCATTGGTCCCGGCGCTCGGACTGAGCCTACGGAAAAGCGCACGATACCTCGGTTCCCTTGCGGTGATACTTGGGGTATTGGTCAGTCCTTTCTTCGTGGGCGGGCTCACGTCGTTTGTTTTTGCCCCCAGCAGCTATGCGGTCTGGCTCATCGGTGGTGCACTAGCGTTACCATTGTTCGCCACCAGCTGCTATTGCAGTTATCGCACCGTGTTCCCAGCAGGTTAACAAAGACCGCGGCCGGCGGTCAGCCCACACCGTCACTTGACGATCGCTTCACATTGATGAACAGTGGCGATCTACGCTGCTGAACAAAGTCATCAACGAGACGCCACCGCCGATCAGAAACTTTCGCTCTGATGTTTCTCAATATACTGGTCGATCGGTTTGCGAAAACAAACGACCTAGTATCTGGGCTCTGAAATCAGGGGAAGAATATGAAAAAGATTATTATCTCTTTTGTAGGTGGCGCTATCCTCGGTACCGCGGCTGGCTTTGTCTTAGGCATTTTCTTCTATCCTTTCATTTTCCCTCCCCCAGCCGCTATGGAACAGGTGGTCGACGCTGACAAGAAACGGATTGTCGCCAGCGGAATGTTTATTCATGCCAATCCGTCGGACCCGATTCACTATGGCCGCGGCGGTGTCACCGTCTATGACGACACCGTCCATCTGGAGCCCAACTTCGAGGTAGGGCCGGGGCCGAAATTTCACGTATACCTCGTACCCACCCGGGATATCACCTCGGCCTCCCAAGTCAAGGGTACGATGTTCGTAGACTTGGGACGACTACGCGCATTCAAAGGCAGCCAAAACTACGGAATCCCAGCCGGCGTCAATCTGTCCAAATATGGAAGCGTGGTTATCTGGTGCGAGCAGTTTGGTGTCTTGATCTCACCGGCTACGCTCGACTTCCGCGACACCTAGCCCGGTCACGCCGTGTCGCAGGTTACGGCCATGCTGACGCTACCCGTCACCTGAACACAGGTATATAGCAGGCCGCCCGAATCTCCGCCGGCGTAACCAAGGCGGCGAGCCGTTAACGTACACGTGTAGGCGGCATCCCTGTAGCTCGGTCCTTCGACGCACAGTCTGGGACACCCTGCTAGGTTCTGGTACGAAGCTTGCTAGAGCAGTAGGGATGCAACGTGTTCCCATCGCACGCCTGTCGTTTGATCACCTATCGCCCGTAATCGGCGCGCGTAGCGCGGTACGGCTGCGCAATGTCATCGATGAGGCCCGTGTGGTCCTAGACGGTCGCGTCGTGTGGCACATAAACTCCTCCGCCCAAGGGGGTGGCGTGGCAGAGATGCTGCAGACCCTGCTTGCCTACGAATGTGGTGCCGGCCTAGATGTGCGTTGGCTCGTGACGGACGGAGACGGGCCATACTTTAATATCACCAAGCGCATACATCATCGGCTGCATGGCCAAAATGGCGATGGCGGCCTACTTAGTACGTACGAACATAAACACTTTGCGCGGGTCACGAAGCGGAATGGCGAACAGGTTCTGGCTACCGTGAGATCGGGTGACATTGTCGTCTTACATGACCCACAGACGATCGGGCTGACCCCGGTTCTACGCCGGGCCGGCGCGCTAGTAGTATGGCGATGCCACATCGGGCAAGATGAGATGAACCGGGCCGCCGACGAAGCCTGGCAGTTCTTGCGACCTTATGTCGAGCAGGCCCATGCGTGCATCTTTTCGCGCGCCGCCTACGTCCCGGCGTGGCTCTCGTCGGAATCGGCGTTCATTATTCCGCCGGCGATCGACGCATTGTCAACTAAGAACCAATCCATGAGCCGCGCTACGGCTCGCAACATTCTCACTCATATTGGTCTGCTGGCCGGTTACGCGCGTAGCAACGACCTAGAATTCACACGGTTGGGTCGCAGCCCAGGTCGGGTTACGCGACGGGCCGAGATCATCCAAACACGGCCCGTGCCCGGGTCGGCCGTACCGCTGGTGGTTCAAGTCTCCCGTTGGGATCCACTTAAGGATATGGCAGGTGTATTACATGGCTTTGCCGATCAGCGCCATCGAATGGGCGACGCGCATCTGGCATTGGTGGGACCTGATCCTCGAAGCGTCACGGATGATCCTGAGGGTCTGCGTGTTTTTCAGGATTGCGTGGCGCAGTGGGCTGAGTTAGCGCCGTCGGCACAGGAGCGCATCCATCTCGTATGCCTACCGATGGCAGACATCGACGAGAACGCGGCCATGGTTAACGCCAGCCAGCGTCATGCCGCGGTCGTGGTGCAGAAGAGTCTGCGCGAGGGTTTCGGTCTGACCGTAACCGAGGCAATGTACAAAGGTCGCCCGGTCGTAGCCAGTAAGGTCGGCGGTATACAGGATCAGATCGCCGACGGTGTCCATGGGCTACTCGTCAATGATCCAACCGATACACTTGCTTGCGGAGATGCGATCGCACGCTTACTTGCCGATAAGGCGCTCGCACGTCGACTCGGTCGTAATGCACGCCGGCGCGCCATCGCTGAATTTCTTGCTCCGCGACAACTGATACAGCTGCTCGATCTCCTCTATGCCGTTGCAGGCAAGCCCCGCCGGCTTAACAATAGGCCCAAAAAAGAACGCCGCAACCGCGCCGCCACGAGTGATCGGCGCCGCCAGATCGTATTTAATACCCGTTAATTTGAAACCCGCCCGTGGATCAGGGTCCACGCAGGCACAGGGCGTCGTCGGGCCGACCTAAGGTTCGAGCCGTCAGGCAACCAATCATCTTATTAACCGCGCCCGCCCTAACCGTTTGTCTGACCATTCACACCTTCTGTCTCGGTTGGCGTTGGCATCTTGGAATGACGTCTGGAATAACCCCACCAAAATACGGCCTTATCCAGCGTTAGCGCGGTCTAAATGGGGTATTGACCTGCCCGGCTGCGCGCGGCGGTCCGCTCGTATGGCGTTTTGACTTATGATGCTAAGGATGCTTACATGATGGTAAGACCTATGACGGGGTAGGGTTGCCAGGAGGGCACTATGGACATCGACATAGGATCCATCATGGTCATCATTGGAGGATGGCTGGTAATAGGTTTCTTGGTCGCGCTCGTACTCGGAAAGATACTCCGGGAGGCCCATGAATTAGGCAGCCAACGCCACCAGCCTAGTGAGCACGACGACATGATAGTTCGCTACGCTAGGCCACCGAAGCATCCGGCTAAGCTCCGGACCCGCGATGCTACGCCGACAAAGCTAACGAAGAAGCATTCGAAGCGGGCCGCTGTCTAGCGTTGCGCCCGCCGGCCCAGCAAGAACAACTATACAATCTTTCCCGGGTTCATTAGATTTTCGGGATCAAGCGCCGTTTTGATCTGGCGCATGACCGCGACCGCCTCACCGTGCTCGGTCTTCAGCATTTCGATCTTACCGTAACCGACACCATGCTCCCCCGTGCATGTGCCCCCCATAGCGAGCGCGCGACTGACCATACGCTCATTGACCTCGGTCGCACGGGCAACTTCCGCCTCGTCGTCGGGATCGAGAATAAAAATCAGATGGAAATTCCCGTCACCAACGTGGCCCACGATGGGAGCTAACAGGCCCGAGTTGTCTATATCCTTACGGGTTTCGAGCACACACTCAGCTAGGTGCGAGATGGGCACACAGACGTCGGTAGGCC
>JAOTYM010000221.1 GCA_029861845.1 Gammaproteobacteria bacterium
CCTTCGGCTATCCGGAGGTGAGTGAGACCGCCGCACCGCTCGAGATTTTTGTCGACGCTATCATGAAAGGTGAAACGATGATGTCGGAGGCGGCAGTCGAGCGTCTGGATGAATTGATTACTGCATTACGCAGGGCGTGTTCGAGTGCCGTTTGCGCGGCTGACAATTTCGCATAGACGATTCGCCACACCATCTTGTCAGGCTCTGCGAAAGCCAGTCCGGGTCATCGTTCCCCAGCCTTCAACCCCCCGCAAAAACTGCCAGCAACCCGCTATCCGCCAGATGTTGTTGAGCTGGCGATATCCGAAATTCTCCAACACCGCGACACCAGTGAGAATCAACAAATCAATAGGACGTGGGACGTGACGGAGTTCGATCTCCTCGAGAATCAGGGCGCCAACGCTAATGAAAATTCCAAAGATGAATGCGAGCGCCAGAAATGCAAGGAGGAATGGCCAGCTAATTAATCCCAATCCCCAGAGTGCCGGAATAAGCATATACCCGATCAATTCGATAGGTGGTCCGAGCACATCCACGACTAACATGTTGCCTAATCCGAGAGCGCCCACACGACCGTACCGTCGGTCGAACAGCATCTGTTTGTGTTTCACGAATACCTCCAGGGCTCCCCGCTGCCATCTCATCCGCTGCGTGCCAAGCACGGCTAGGCTGCTTGGCACCTCGGTCCAGCAAACCGGTTCTGGAATGAAACAAATAAGATAGTCAGTGCGCTGGTCGAGCATATAGCGATGAATCTTAATGATGAGTTCGAGATCCTCACCAACAGTATCATGACTATAGCCCCCGACCGCGATGGTAACTTGTCGGCGGAATATGCCAAAGGCCCCGGATATCAGGGTTAAGGCTCGTAGTTCGCTCCAAGCGATGCGCGCAATCAAGAACGCGCGCAAGTATTCTACTATCTGAAACAAGGGTAGAATCGCCGTTGGCAAACCTGGTTCCAAAACCCTGCCTCTCCTCACCTTACAGCCGTTGACTACGCGGACCGTGCCACCCACTGCAACGACACGGACAGGGTCATCTATGAAAGGATGGACGGCCCGTAATAGCGCGTCGGACTCGACGATAGAATCGGCATCGATGGAGCAGATAAGGGGGCGGCGTGACAAATTGATTCCGGCGTTAAGCGCATCGGATTTGCCCCCATTCTCCTTGTCGATGACGATCAAATTGGCATGGTTCGGTGAACCATAGATACATCTGATGGGCGCATGCTTAACCTCCTCTTCATACGCTCGCTGAATCCGTCGAAGCTCAAACGCCTCGATCAACACCGACAGCGTGCCATCTTTCGAACCGTCGTTGACGACAATGACATCGAATACCGGATAGTGCAGCGCCAGCAGCGCACGGACGCCATCGACCACGGTGGCCTCCTCGTTGTAGGCGGGAACCAAAATGGAGATTGGCATGGTAACCTCGCTATAGCGTACCCATAGCTGTCGTAGTTTTGACAATGGTGGCTTGCGTCGCAGGGCCCAGTAAGCGACAGCTAAATGCGTCGTGTAGATGAGGTTTTGTAAAAGGCCGAAGGCGATGATGATTGTCGAAACGACCACCGCCGTGGATTCGATATAGGCGTAAACCGGGATGCTGGGATAGGTCACGCCGACATCTCCTTTTCAGCAAGGACTAACTGGGCAACCCGCGCTGCCCGTGATGTCATCGGCATACTTCGCGACAACGGAATAATGGCCTTACCCAGTTCGTATAATGCCTCGGCGGATCGTAGCCGCACCCACCAGGAGTCGTCATCGAGCCGCTTGACCAGCAGCGGAATCGCGTCAGTGACGCCAGTTCGCCCAGCGCATGTCGCCGCCGTGGCGCGCACCGATGCACACTTGTCGTTCAACGCCTGCATTACTGCGAGCTGAGCGTTGGGATGCTCTAGATCGGCGAGTGCACGCAGGGTAGCAACGCGCACGTCCTCGGAACGATGAACGACCATCACCGATATCGCATTGACAGCCATATAATCACCGCTCCGGCCGAGTGCATCGATCGCTAGAACTTTGGCGGCTTCCGGCGTGTCATCGCCGAGCATTTCGATAAGCTCATCGTTGTGCTCGGGTACCAAGTTGCGGAAGATCTTGCGAAGAGCCCGCGAGTTTTCCAGCGATCCGATTTGCAGTTTGTCTACCAAGACTCGTGCAGGTCCGGTCGCGCGGTGTTCACTCAGTGCGTGCGCCGCCCACAAACGTACATCCGGATCACTATCGTCCAGGCAATCGCGAATTCGCTCGATGATCTGTGGGTCATCGAATAGCGAAAGACCGAATATGGCCGCGACTCGCTCGAGTGCCGTGCCGTCGTCCAACGCAGCCAAGTGAATGTCGATAATGTCCAACTGACGAAGCAATTCAATGAGACCCGCGCGATCGCCGCCGCGAACCGAAAACAGCAGGTCCGCCACCAACTCACTCATCAGAACACTTCGCTTTCCGTGCGTGTGTTTGCGCAACGCGTCGAGTGGAAAGTCGCCGTCCAGGTAACGCAATATGAGAGATGTCAGCTTGCTCCTGACCTCCGACTCATATCGCTGCTGCCGGATCAAAATCACGCGGCGCAATATCAGCGCGAGCATAATGATGACAGAAGCGATCGCTAGCGAGAGCGACACCAACCACAGAAGATGGAACGAAATCATCGCTGAATATGATTAGAAATTAAAGGAAATTCCCATATTGACCGATTCGCGAATAAATGAGTCTTGGCGATCTTCGTGTAGGTAATCTAGCCGTGCGCTCAATCGCGGCGTAAGTTGTACGACGATGCCCCCGAAATAGGAACGTGTGTCGAGTGTTAGATTGGCCTGGGTTTCAGGCGCATCCGCTAATCCCGCGTAGAGAATAACTCTCCACACAACCTGCCCATCGACCCGAGCGGACCAACCTTTACGGTGGCGGTCTATTTCATCCAAGGTGTTAATCCATTTTGCACTCAACCATAATCGGCCCGCCAAAAGATATTGCTGCAGGCCCGGAATAATTGTGGTCACATCGCCCGTGCCGTAAGTGGCTTGCCTGGTGTCTATCGTGAAAACTGTGGGGCCGAATCTGTCTTGTCCGCTGCCCAGTCGAACGGCGCCGCCACCCGAAGCGGCGCGACGTTCACGAAAGTTGGCCGATGGTGTGAACCCAAGGTAGATATACCCGCTTACCCGATCGGATAGGCGGTGGTCTACCCCCGCTTGAAAATAGTTGTCGAGCCGATCGAAGCGCTCACTTATCTCCCAACGCCCGTGTACAACCGTATTAGGTGACACCTGATAGCTGATCTGATTGAATGATTCGCGCCAGCTTGGCCGGGACTCCCGCGAAAACCTACTGTATGAGCCATTAGTGTCGAGTCGCCAAGAGAACGTTCGCGGTCGCTCGCGGCTCAGACGTTCGGCTACCTCCGCGGACGTGGGGTCGATGGTTGCCGCACGGCGATAATTGGCCTCAGCCCGATCATAGTCGCCTTGAGCGGCCTTGACATCGCCAAGGCCGAGCACAGCCTCAAGGTTTTCAGGTTGGCGCAGGAGAACTTCGGAGAAGCCCT
>JAOTYM010000105.1 GCA_029861845.1 Gammaproteobacteria bacterium
CGCGCCGCCGGCGCCCAGTATGAGGATATGTCGGTCAACAAGCGGGTGCTTGAGATTCGCCGTTATATCACGCAACAACCCAACCCCATCGGTATTGTCACCATATGCAAGACCATCGTGTTCGAATCGCAATGTATTCACAGCCCCGGCCTGTTCCGCACGCGCACTATGACGATCCGCCAGTTGATAGGCCTCAAGCTTGAAAGGAACCGTAACATTCAAGCCGCGGCCCCCGGCCTCGCGAAATGCGTGCAGCGCCGACTCGAATCCACCGAGCTCTACCTGTATTGCGCTATATTCCAACGCAATCGCACATTGCCGTGCGAACTGTCTATGAATCGCCGGCGACTTGCTGTGCCGCACGGGATTACCCATTACGGCGTAAATGTTCTCAGTCTGTGACATAGTTAAAACTGGCGGCCACGAGATATTAACCACCAAACCGTCTAGAGCGCTATAAACAGCGCTACAAGCAGAAAATAGGCAAGGTAACACAAACCATTCACGACTAGATGATAGGGCCGGAGGACCGAGCGACGTTTGAGTATAAGCAGGTATGCGGTGGTCGCCAATGTTAGGCCAGCCCCAAATATTACGTCGGGTCGCGCTTCCCAGGGCGTAAGCACAATACCCAAGGCCGGCAACAGACTGCCCTGGAATACCATGGCCCCGGTGATGTTACCGAACGCCAACGTATCGCGACGCCGCCGAATCCAAAGGATGCTGTTGACCTTTTCCGGCAATTCGGTCGCCACCGGGATAATCAACAATGAAAGAATGAGCGCGGATACGCCGATTTGCGTAGACAACATGTCGACGCCGCGTACGAACGTGCGCGCACCCACAACGATCAACCCGAACCCAACCGCCAGTTGGATGACAATAAAGGCCATGTTGTCCGGCAATGACACCCCAATCTTTTGTGGGTAGTAAACAAAATACAGTGGGTGATCGGCTTCAGTGGCATGGCCATCCTGAACCAAGCGAGCGGATGCCCGTATAGTCAGCATGAGATAGAGGAAGTACATGACCACCAACGCCAGCACAATGGATGCCCGCAACAATGCGGCGGTGCTCGGGATGAACATGGCGACGGTGGCTAGGCCGAAGGCCATCAAGAACCAGGACAGGTCACGGGTAAGACCGGTACGCTCGGGCCTTAGGGCGTCGCCCCATCCTCTCTTGCGGGCCGCGAATAAGCCCATCAAGAAAAAGGCGAGCGTCGATAACATCAGTGGTGCCCCCAGTATGGCGCCTATAGCAACATCTTCGCGGACCTCTTGTGCTGCGCTGGCGCCAAGGATGGCGACAATGGGAACCATGGTCTCCGGCAAGGCCGTCGCGATGGCTGCAAAAATGGAACCGGTTACGCCTTCTGAAATCTTGAGTCGCTGCCCCAGGTGTTCCAGCGCATTGGTGAAGACTTCAGCCCCGACAAATATGACCACCAGCGAAATGAATAGGATTAGTGTAGCCATGAGATTATCTGGGCCCGCAGAGCAGCGAATACCCTTAGTCGAAGAATCCCCTGATTTAATGCGGTGCGTCTACCGCGCGCTCCATACCCGGCGGCAGTGTTTCAGCAAATGATGGGCGCGTACTTAAGCCCGCAAGCCTTAACGCGATGCGTGGGAACTGTTCGCGCCAATTGTGTGGATAACGAAAGTCCACATACTCCAGGGCAACGCCAATCGTAAGGTCAGCTAGGGTAAAACGGTCGTCCACGAAGTAATGCTTTGCTTTACTCGTCTTGTCTAGAAACTCGAGTGCGCACGCGACTTTAGATTCTTGATGCGAGATGGTCGCGCTCGACTGCAATTCTTCGGGCCGACGCGTCTCCAGCAAACGCGCTACCGCGGCGTCAAGAATGCCATCGCCCAATGCCTGCCAACGCAGTACCTGCCAGCGCCTGTCGCCCGGGGCCGGCAAGAGATTCTCACCCTTTAGGCTATCTAAATATTCGATGATTACGGGTGAATCGAACAATGTACTCCCGTCATCCAGCTCAAGCACCGGGACCTTGCCGAGCGGATTGAGTTTAGGAACCACACTAACTTCATCCCATGGATCGCTAACAACGAAGTCACATACAATACTTTTTTCGCGCAGTAAGACACGTACTTTGCGCACATAGGGCGAAGTCAATGAGCCATATAGTTTCATGTGATCCGCACGTACAGGTAGTCGAGCATTAATCCGGAGAATACCGCGGCACCAAACCAGTTGTTGTTAAGAAACGCACGAAAACAGCCATCGTGCTGACGGTCGTGAGTAAGGCGTTGTTGGTACGCTGCCAAACCGGCCGCCGCTGCTAGACCAAGATAATAAAACACGCCCAACCCTACCAGTACGCCGGCCAACACCAATAATGCGAGCGTCATCGCATGTGCGAGACCTATTAGAAGGTTGTCGTAGGCACCAAAAAGTATGGCGGTAGACTTAACCCCGATCTTGATGTCGTCATCTCGGTCGACCATAGAATATTGCGTATCGTAGGCAACGGCCCAGAATATATTGGCTACAAATAAGACCCATACAACCGCTGGTAACGCATTCGTCTGCGCCGCAAAGCCCATGGGGATTGACCATCCAAAGGCGGCACCGAGATAGAACTGTGGCAAGTGCGTGTAGCGCTTAAGAAACGGATAACTAACGGCAAATATTATCGCTACCACCGACAACTGTATCGTCAATAGATTCAACTGCAGTACCAACCCGAAAGCAGCAAGCGAAAGTACCACAAACAAGCTCAGTGCTTCCCGCGAAGTGACGCGACCAGCCGCAATAGGTCGATCATGCGTGCGAGTCACGTGAGGATCGAAATTTCGATCAGCATAATCATTGATGACGCATCCAGCTGATCGCATCAGGACGACCCCAAGCACAAAAATAGTCAAAATTACCGGGTCCGGTTTTCCATGGCCGGCTATCCACAACCCCCACAACGCGGGCCACAACAATAACAAAATGCCGATGGGCCGATGAAGGCGTGCCAGCAGCGCATATTGTCGTAAACGTTCAGCAATCATCTGCTTGTAGGATCTTCACCGGTGAACAAAGCAAACAACGACTGTCAGGCTAGTTGCCCCACTTCCAGATATGCCGACTATAGTAACAGAAATGGGAGACAGCTTGGCTATAGCGCTTTTCTTATGTCATCATCAATACGATAACAGCGGGCGTAAGCGGGTACTTGTACGCCGGACCGTATATCTACTCGCAAGTCCGTAAAAGAAAGTTAGGGAGAACGAAAAATTAAGATCGGAAGCACTAGGCTGACGCTACCAAGCGCTGTATCGATTATTACCGCCACACTGCTACTTTGTTCGCACGCTCGAGCATCAGAGCTTTACATTGATGGGGGCAGGGGATTTTCTATCGGCGGGACGAAAGCGGAGAACAGCGATATCAATATCGCGCTATTCGCACGTTACCGTGTGAATAAATGGGAAATCCATGGCGGCGGTTGGCACAGCCCAGAGGATGACGTTAGTAATGTCACAGTCGGTGGTGGCTACGTGTTAGAAGTCGGCAAAGGCTGGAACTTTACTGGCGGCCTTGCGCTTGCCGATAAGAGTGCCAATATTGATACGCAGCTACGATTCTATCTAGCGGGCCGTTATGACTTTCGATGTTGGTCGGTGGGCTACATTCACTACAGCAATGGCGAGAGCTTCCTCAACCACGATCGCGAACCCAACGAAGGGGTCAATCTAATCGTGCTTGGGCGCAAAGTGAAGTGTTGAGCTCTTAATTCGCTATACCTGCGCATAATCTTCCCGTTCAACCAGCCAGCGCCGGACGATCGCGTCAGCACGGTCCGGGTACTTCTCCAGAAGTGATTTTGCCACACGCTGGACATCTAACAATAGCCCCTGATCGCGCATCACATCGGCAATCCTAAACTGCGCCATGCCAGTTTGACGCACCCCTAAGATTTCCCCCGGTCCACGCATCTCGAGGTCTCGACGAGCGATTTCGAATCCATCGGTGGTTTCCCGTACTGCGGCCAAACGTTGTTGCGCCTGCGCCGACAACGGCGACTGATACATCAAGACGCAACTACTCTTGGCCGCGCCGCGGCCTATGCGCCCGCGCAGTTGGTGCAACTGCGACAACCCCAGGCGTTCGGCGTTTTCGATTACCATAAGGCTTGCATTAGGTACATCTACGCCAACCTCAATTACCGTCGTCGCTACCAGCAAATCAAGCTCGCCGAGCTTGAAGGCTGTCATCACTTCGTCTTTGGCTGCCGACTTGAGTCGGCCATGGACTAGCCCGACACGCAACTCCGGCAACGCCTCTCGCAACGTCATCTCTGATTCGGTAGCGGTCTGCAGCTGTAGATGATCGGACTCCTCGACCAGTGGACAAACCCAGTATGCCTGACGCCCCTGCAAACAAGCGGCGCGAATTCGCTGTACCAAATCGTCTCGGCGCGTGTCTGGAATAACGACGGTTTCCGCTGACTGCCGCCCCGGCGGCAATTCATCGATTACGGACACATCGAGATCAGCGTAAACCGTCTGCGCGAGCGTGCGTGGGATAGGTGTTGCCGTCATGATTAGTTGATGTGGATGGCGCTTGCCCTGTGTACCCTTTTCCCGTAATGCCAAGCGCTGATGCACACCAAATCGGTGTTGCTCATCAATAATCATTAAGCCGAGATCCATGAACACGACACCTTCTTGAAAAAGTGCATGTGTGCCGACTACTGCGATGGCACGTGTTGATCCGATTACATCTAAGGTCGCCTGTCGTGCCTTGCTGTCCATCTTGCCCAATAAACGAACTACATTAATATCCAGCGGTGCAAGCCAGTCAGCAAAGTTATTGGCGTGTTGCTCGGCCAATATTTCGGTGGGCGCCATGACCGCCACCTGATAGCCCGCCGCTACCGCTAACGTACTTGCGGCTGCGGCAACAACCGTTTTTCCCGAACCCACATCGCCTTGCAGCAAACGCTGCATAGGAAATTCGTGCTTCAGGTCTTGCTGAATCTCCTCTATCACACGGGCTTGCGCGCCGGTCAGCGTAAATGGCAGTGCCGACAGCAGCGCGTCCAATTTCACTCCATCACTAACCAACTTCGGTGCCACATGTGATTGCGCCTGCGCCCGCAACCGCTTGAGACTCAATTGGTGGGCGAGCAGTTCTTCGAACGCCAATCGCTGCCGGCCGGGATGATCTTTCTGGGCAAGCGCGTCGGCATCCCCCGTAGTCGGGGGGCGGTGCACACTCTCAAGCGCTTGTTTTAGGTCAGGCAATATAGAGTTCGGCAATATATCATCCGGCAACCACTCCTGTAGGCCGCCGAGATAACGATCCAATGCTTGATTGACTAGATTGCGCAGTCCGATTTGATGAACGCCTTCCGTTGTTGGATAGACGGCGGTCAAGTAGGATTGCGGCGCTGGTGGGTCGACATCGTCAAATAGCTGATACTCTGGATGCACCATTTCCAGGCCAGCCGGTCCAAACCGGGTTTCACCAAATAGGCGTATCGTTCGCCCGCGTTGAAGGTTTGCTTGCTGCGACGAAGAAAAATAGAAAAACCGCAACATCAGCAATCCCGTACCGTCGCTTATGCGGCACATGAGACTCCGTTTACCACGGTAAACCACATCAGTTAGTTCTATACTGCCCGACACCAAGGCTTCCATTCCCGGTTTCAGTGCGCCGATAGGTGTAAGGCGAGTACGGTCTTGGTAGCGAAATGGCAGATGAAATAGAACATCCTGCACTGTAAACAGCCCTAAGCGTGCTAGTTTCTCGGCAAACTTAGGTCCGACACCCTTCAGTGCAGTGACTGGTAGAGACGCAATATCCATCGCTGAATATTAGATTCGAGCACGAAATGAAGCAGCAAGTTTTGCTTTGTTAAATTGTTGTCGAAAGACTGGGGGAGCACCACTAATCGAACTAATGCTTCACACTCTGAGCTGTGGCTGGCTATGAATCCAGTACAAGTATCGCATCCACCTCAACTGCGGCGCCTTTGGGCAAGGCAGCCACTCCGATGGCGGCGCGTGCCGGAAATGGTTCTTGAAAATGGGATGCCATTACTTCATTTACTCGCGCGAAGTTCGCCAGATCCGTCAGATACACCGTCAACTTCACAACATTTGCAAAAGTCCCGCCGGCCGCCTCGACCACCGCCTTCAGGTTCTCGAAGACACGCTCGATCTGTGCACCTACATCACCTTGCACGATTTCCATTGTCCCAGGGACCAACGGAATTTGGCCAGATAAATATACAGTTGAGTCCACTCGGACCGCTTGTGAGTATGTCCCGATTGCCTGTGGCGCCTTGTCTGTTCTTATCACTTGTTTCGTCATGTTGATTTTCCCTGTTGCTAGACCGACTGCCGACCGCAGGCCTTTACGTTTAAATTCCTTCACCTACTAGCCTTTGCGACGACTAAGGCGAATCACTTCATCTTGCAAACGAACACGCCGCATGATGTTCGCCAGATGAACCCTATCGACGACTTCAATTACGAAATTCATCGCCCTATATTCACCGTCGCGTTCGTCAAACGACAACGTATCTATATTGGCTTCCATATCTGCTATCGCAGCAGCAACCGAAGCAAGCGCGCCACGTTTATTCCTCACTTCTACCCGGATTCCAACCGGAAACGTTTGCTCGATATTCTGTTCCCATTGCATATCTACCCATTTCTCGGGGTGTGCACCATAGTCTCCCATATTAGGACAACCTTCCGTATGCACAACAATACCGCGACCTGCAGACAAGAAACCTAAGATAGGATCGCCAGGAATAGGGCAACAACAGCGTGCATAGCTAACCACGACCCCTTCCGTCCCACGAATCGTGAGCGCCGGCCGTTTACCTCTCTTTTTGCGTTTCCCCACGGGTTCTTCTTTCAAATCCGGACTAAGCTGGTGCGCCACCACTGGTGCCAGTCGATTGCCCAAGCCGATCTCCCTTAATACATCGCTCCAACTGTTTAATTTCAGCTTTTTTAGCAACGTCTTTTTTTGCACTTCACGTATCTTCGGCGACTCGATACCCACATCTTGCAGGGCCTTGACAAGCAAACGCTCGCCTAGGCTCTCCGCCTCTTCGTGTTTCTGGTTCTTCAAGAAACTACGTATGTGGGCACGGGCCTTACCGGTCACAACAAAGTCAAGCCACACCGGGTTGGGGCTTGTCCATTCGGCCGTGATGACTTCAACGTGATTGCCGTTGCGTAGCGTCGTACGGGGCGGGACCAGTTCGTGATCGATCTTGGCGCCTATGCAATGATCGCCCACATGTGTGTGAACAGCGTATGCAAAATCTATTACGGTCGCGCCTTGCGGCAACTTTTTGATTTCGCCCTTAGGAGTAAACACATAGACCTCATCCGAGAAAAGATCGACCTTCAGGTTCTCTAGAAACTCTCGTGGGTTTCCGGCCTTTTGTTGAATATCGAGTAAATCCTTTAACCATTGCAGGGTACGTTGCGGCATCTGCGCGTCGCTCGAATCACCGCTTTTATAAAGCCAATGAGAACCCACACCAACCTCTGCCACTCGATGCATATCTTCGGTGCGAGTTTGTATCTCAACCGGCACCCCGAAAGGGCCGAACACTACTGTATGTAGTGACTGGTAGCCGTTTGCTTTGGGTATTGCTATGTAGTCTTTAAAAAGACCTGGAATCGGCTTATACAAGTTATGAATAACTCCCAGCACGCGGTAGCACGTGTCCACCTTATCGACGGCGATTCGATATCCATAGACATCGTGCACTTGATCGAAGGACAGGCCTTTTTCTCGCATCTTGCGGTAGATGCTGTACAAGTTCTTTTCGCGGCCAGTGACTTCTCCCTCAAGTTCTTCTTGGCTCAACTGCTGGGCGATGGCTCTGCGAATTTTCTCGACGATCGCTTTGCGATTTCCGTGTCGTTTGCGTACCGCCTCTTCCAGAATTCGATGACGCATCGGGTATAGATACATAAACCCAAGGTCTTCGAGTTCATGGTACCACTGGCGCATGCCTAGCCGATTCGCAATTGGCGCGTAGATCTCCAGGGTTTCACGGGCAATCTCTCTTTGGCGGTCCCTCGCCAATGCGGCCAAAGTGCGCATGTTATGAAGTCGATCAGCCAACTTAATAAGAATAACGCGTATGTCTCGTCCCATGGCGAGAAGCATTTTGCGGAAGTTCTCTGCTTGCTCCTCCTCCTTGGTCTTAAATTTTATTTGGCTGATCTTACTTACACCATCGACAAGCTCTGCAATTTCTTTACCGAAGTCTTCGGCCAAATGCTCCTTCGCGGTTTCAGTGTCCTCGATGACATCATGGAGAATTGCAGCCGTGATGCTTTGGGCATCAAGACGCATACTCGCGAGGATACGTGCAACTTCTAAAGGATGGTGGATATAGGGTTCGCCGCTGCGTCTTAGTTGCCCCTCGTGGGCTTCTTCACCAAAAACGTAAGCGCGGTAAACATCGGCGATCTGCTGGGAGTCGAGATAGCCACCCAGTTGCTCGCATAGGTCGTTTATCAGGAATCCGCCGGCTGGCGGATCGGCGACATCACGCCGGTTCGTCGAGCTGCTGCTCTCCGAGTGGTTCGGCTTGGACCTCGCTCGTCTGGATGTCGGTTGTGTCGTCATCGCCCTCAAGGCCGGCCTGTACAGCGGTGTCATCGAGGATGGCGTTGGTCACAAAGCCGCCTGCAACTTCGCGCAGCGCGAGTACCGTAGGTTTGTCGTTCTCCTTCGGTACACAGGCCTCTGCCCCACTGACCAACTGGCGCGCCCGCTTACTAGCAACGAGCACTAACTGAAAACGATTGTCTACATTTTCCAGACAATCTTCTACGGTAACTCGGGCCATTCCTCACCTCTACTTTATTGCCACCCTCGGCCAATCGAGTTGCGGGCCCGGGCTGCGTTACATGTTCGCCTATAAAGCATTAATTTACCAATTATTTTGTGCTTTTTCTAGGTGCTACCCAAAAGTGCGTCAATATCGATAGTCATAGGTCTGACACTTTTCATATCACCCCGAATAATGGCCTTTAGGTCCTGCATTGCGGCATCGAAATCATCATTCATGACGATGTGGTCGAACTCCCCATAATGTTCCATTTCAGACACCGCATGGCGCATCCGGCAGTCTATGACCTCCGGAGAGTCTTGGCCCCGCCCGCTCAACCGACGGCGTAGCTCGCGTCGAGATGGGGGCAGAATAAAGACACTTACCGCCCGCGATATCTTGGCTTTGACCGCACGTGCGCCTTGCCAATCGATATCCAAAACAACATCCTTGCCTTGAAGCAATAACCGCTCGACCGCGTTGCGCGAGGTACCATAGAAATGGTCAAACACGATCGCGTATTCCAAAAATTCATCGGCCTCGACCATGGTCCGGAATTCTTGCTCACCGACAAAGACATAGTTAATGCCGTCCGCCTCACCGGGGCGTGGTGGTCGGGTGGTGTGTGATACCGATACCGCCAAGTTCGGCACAGCATCAGTCAATGCCTTAGCAAGGCTGGTCTTTCCAGCCCCCGAGGGCGCGGACAAGATGAACAACGTTCCAGATCTCATGAGACAGTGGGTATCCGACGAAATCTGTCGTCATTACTCAATGTTTTGTACCTGTTCGCGCATTTGCTCAATGAGCACTTTAAGCTCGATAGCCCCGTTAGTAACGTTGATATCGGCTGATTTCGCTGCCAACGTGTTTGCTTCGCGGTTTAGCTCTTGCATCAAGAAATCAAGACGGCGCCCGATCTGACTGGAACCGCCCAAGACTCGACGCGTCTCATCGACATGTGTCCGCAAACGGTCGAGTTCTTCCTCGACATCGGTTTTTTGTGCGAACAAAACGATCTCTTGCTCCAGCCGTGCCGGATCAAACTCCTGCTTTAATTCTGCCAATCGCTCCTCGAGACGCCGGCGGAAGTTCTGTCGCACATCTGACAGCGTTTCCCTGATCCCACTTACAATCGTTACGGCTGCGTCCAGGCGCTGCTCAATAATGTCGCGCATGCGTTCACCCTCACGCTGACGTGTCTCCAAGAATTCATCCAGAGATTGGGATAAGAGATCAAGTGCCGCTTTGGCGAGAGCGTCGACATCTACTTCCGATGTCTTCAATACGCCGGGCCAACGCAGGACATCCACAGTTCGCAAGGGTGAAACGTCGGGGGTTGCTTGTCGAACCTTTCCAGCGATATCTACGATCCTTTCTACTAACGCCTCGTTCAGCTCGAACTCACTATTCGTCAGATCTTTCGGTTGGAAGCGCAGGTTACAGTCCACTTTGCCCCGTGCCAGGCGTTCATTAACGAGCTTGCGGATCTTCGGCTCCAGGCTGCGTAACTCATCGGGCAACCGAGAATTTACTTCCAGATAGCGATGATTGACGGATCGCACCTCCCAAGCCAGGCTGCCCCATTCGGTATCCGCATCGCAGCGCGCGAAAGCGGTCATGCTGTATGCCATCAAACCTCCCCTTGGAAGCCCTTAAACAAGCTATAGATCGGTAACCCGCCACTAGCAACCACCTATAGCCCGCCATCGCAAGGATCGCCAGTTTCCTCATTTTAAGCTATGTTTCATAATGGTAAATAAGTATTAGGGCTCGGTTCGCCAGTCGGCAGCGAGCCTCGCCCAAGAGGGCTGGCCACCCCGTGTACAAGCCTCCCATAGGAAGCGATCTTTTTGGCGCCTTCGTTGAACCGGAATGTTTCAGGGGGCGTACGGGTTATTGGCCGTACCTGACAAAGATTTAGGAGTCGTGCTCTTTCATGAACTTTGCTGAGGCCCTGCCAAAAGGTTTCGAGCTACATGGTTACCGTATCGAGAAAACTCTCGGCGGCGGTGGCTTCAGTATTGTGTATTTAGCCACCGATATGAAAACAGAGGCGCGTGTCGCCATTAAGGAATACCTCCCTGCCGACCAAGCCAGACGTCTGGAAGACGCGAGTGTTGAAAGCATCAGTGGCGAGTCCACCTCGAATACCTTCCGCAAAGGCCTGAAGCGCTTTTTCGATGAGGCCGCCGCACTTGCTAAGGTCGATCATCCCAATATTGTACGCGTTACCGATTTCTTCCGGGCCAACAACACCGTATACCTGGTCATGCATTATGAGCGTGGTAAGGACTTGCGTACTTACATCAAGCGTCATTCCGGAAAACTTAGCGAGAAGTTCATTCGCCGCGTATTCCCACAGTTGCTCCTAGGGCTATGGGAGTTACACAAAAACAATTTGCTACACCTCGATATAAAACCAGCGAATATCTATCTGCGGCCGGGCGGCAGGCCACTATTGCTCGATTTTGGCGCTGCTCGACTTGCGGAAAAGGACAGTAGGCTCACTGGACCGCATACCCTAACCCTCGGTTTTGCGCCGATCGAGCAGCACCGACATGCCGAAGTCGGTCCCTGGAGCGACCTGTATGCCATCGGTGCGTCGATGTGGGCGTGTATGAGCGGTCGCCCACCGCCACCATCGACCGAGCGCGTGGTCGATGACAAGCTCAAACCGGCGGTACGCACTTTTGCTCGACGTTATTCGAAAGAACTGTTGCAAGCGGTCGATTGGTGCCTAAGACTCAACCAAGCAGATCGACCACAGAGCGTGCAAGAATTGCTCGACTTTCTCAACCGTAGTTGGATCGCGGGCATGCAGGACGAACAGACAGGGTATTTCGATTGGCTGCGCGAAATGCTTCCAGGGTATTTCGATCGGCTTCTCGAAAAGCTTCCCTGGAATCGCTGATCATATTGGAATGAAGTACGAGCTCGCTCATCACACATCATCCGGCTCACGACCGACCAATCAGGATCGTGTCGCTCACGCGGAGCGTGATAATGCCGTACTGATGGCGGTGGCCGACGGGTTAGGTGGACACGCCGGTGGCGAAATCGCAGCCGAGACGCTGACGGAAACTTGTATTCGCGCATTTGAACGGATTAAACAACAGACCATCACCCAACCATCCGCGTTTCTTGCGCTAACTGTACTTCAAGCTCATAACGCGATCGTTCAAATCGCGAAGACGTCGCGGGAGCCGATACAGCCACGAACAACGTGCGTACTCTGCCTAGTACAGGATGGCTACGCATATTGGGCGCATGTCGGCGATAGCCGACTCTATCATTTTCGTGGCAGCGAAGTACTAACAAGAACCTTGGACCATACGGCAACAGAAAGGCTGCGAAAGGACGGGGTACTAACCGAAGAGGAAATGCTAAGTCACCCTGAAAAGAGCCGACTGTTGAAGTGTCTTGGTGGACCTCACAAGCCATCTATCACTATTGGCGAAGAAACACCTTTGCAGCGTGGCGATGTGCTGCTTTTGTGCACCGATGGTCTGTGGGAGGCATTTTCCCCCGGCGAACTAGCCGCGTATCTAGATGTTGAGTACCTGGACGAAGGCTTAGAGGAAACGGCCATAGAAGCCGAGAACCGTAGGCAGCGTGCCTGCGACAACGTGAGTGCGGTCAGTTTGCGCTGGCAGGACGACGCCCCTACAGCGCAACCGCTGCAAGCGAACGAGCGCTTAAACGTCGATCAAGACGCTCTATGGGAAATGGCTAAGAACAGAATGTTGGCACAGAAAAAGGCTCCGCCCGAGAAGCCGGCGCCCGAAAAGCCGTCAATCAAGACAGAAGAACGCACAAATAAAAAAACGCCCAAGAAATCGATCCGAACTGAGATTGAAGAATTGGAGAAGTATATTCGGCGAATCGAGAAGGACTAGTCGATCGGCCTGCCTTTTCATTGTCAGAGCACGAGACGTAAAATAGTGCGCCACATAACACTCTCCTAAGGATCCGTGGTGGATTCATTTCGTAACTAGGCAGAATGCGACCGAGCGGACGTAAAGCTGATCAACTGCGTGAAGTCGGTATCACACGAAGCTATACCCGTCATGCCGAAGGCTCTGTATTGGTGGAATTCGGTGAGACACGAGTAATCTGCACAGCCAGCATCGAAGAAAGAGTGCCTACTTTCTTGAGGGGTTCGGGCCAAGGTTGGGTAACCGCCGAATACGGTATGCTTCCACGTTCCACATCACAACGTATGGGACGCGAGGCCGCGCGCGGTAAGCAAGGTGGACGAACCATGGAGATTCAGCGTTT
>JAOTYM010000106.1 GCA_029861845.1 Gammaproteobacteria bacterium
GCCACGGTAGGCAGACATACAAAACCGAGCACTGAGCTGATCTGGATAATGCGCCCACAACCCTGGGCGCGAAATATAGGCAATATCCGATTCGTGAGTTCGTGGGTACCGAACAGGTTGGTTTCAAACTGCGATCGCAACGTGTCGCGAGTTAAGTCTTCGACGGCGCCGGGTTGGCTATAGGCACCGTTATTGATGAGCCCAAACAGGGTGCCACCGGCCCGCCTCCGGACTTCGTCGACGGCCCGCTCAATCGACTCGGATGAATCCAGATCCAAAGGCAGGGCTTCGAACCCGGATCGCGCGAGCTTGGCCGTGTCAGCCGGTTTACGGGTGGTGGCGATGACGTGGTAGCCACGTACTTGTAGCCCCCGTGCTAGGCATAGCCCAATGCCAGTAGAACACCCCGTGATCAAAATACTCTTGTCTTCATTCCGTTTGTCGCTAGCCACTTCTTCCTCCTGGGACTGCCCAGACGCCGGTTCGCTCAGTCTATCTTCTGGTCTATCTTTATTGGTACGGTTTTGGTGTTGATCAGTCTAAGGCCGTGCTGTAGGGTGGCTACGAGCAGTGTGCCCAACTAGGTGCGCGAGTAGTTATCATATAAGCATACGTATTTGAGCTCTATGTCCAACACACAAACGCGCTTGTTGGTAGTAGATCAAGCAGCGATTGAGCCCGAGATCTTGGAACGTCTTTCGGTCCGTCGGGACTATGAGCGCATCGCGGCAGTTGAGCCGATCCCGCCGCTAACGCCTGGGACACTTCTGGTGCTTACCCCCGAACTGGCACGGGTTTTGGTTACGCGCCAGGATTCGGAAGCCGACTCTAATCCCGATGCGATCGCCATCGTGCTCTGGCGTGAAGTGTTAAACACTGATTTGGACGCTACGCTTGTCGATCACCCTATGGTCGTCGGCGTGTTGGATTCAAGCTGTCCGGCTGACACCATATACGCAACCCTGAATGCGGGTCTTAGACGGCTGCAGCACATGGATGGTTCTCGGGCCGCAGATATGTTGGAACGAGTACTAGAGATAGGACGTGCCTTATCCTCCGAGAAAGACCTCGATACGCTGCTGGATCTCATTCTCACTTATGCGCGCGAGCTTACTAATGCTGACGGTGCGTCTATCTATACACTAGACGCGAACGGAAAGTTGCATTTTCGGCTTTGGCAGAATTTTTCTACGACCGCAAGATCGAACGCACAGAAAACACTGGTTGGTGAATACAGTATCGCTGGTTACGTAGCACGCACCGGTGACGTCATTAACGTTGATGACGCCTATGAAATTCCCGAAACGGCCCCATACCGGTTCTCCCGTGCTGTCGACAGTAGTATCGGTTACCACACGCGTTCCATGCTGACAGTACCACTGAAGAGTAAGAGTGACGAAGTCGTTGGTATATTGCAACTCATCAATCGGAAAGATCAACCGAATGTGTTGTTGTCTACACCAAAAGACGTTGCTACCCATGTATTGCCTTTCGATGAACAAAGTGAGTCGGTTGCACTGGCACTAGCTGGTCAGGCCGGCGTCGCTTTGGAGAACAGTATTCTATACAAGGATATAGAAGGTCTGTTTGAGGGTTTCATTACGGCATCGGTTCAGGCCATCGAAGCCCGCGATCCGACGACGGCAGGTCATTCCTTTCGTGTCGCAGGTTTCACAGAGGGACTTGCCCGAGCGGTGGATCGGGCGGACGGAGACGGGCTGCGAGACATCACGTTTACACGTGAGCAGATGACGGAATTACGCTATGCGGCATTGTTGCATGATTTCGGAAAGGTGGGCGTTCGCGAGGACGTGTTGGTAAAGGCGAAAAAGCTCCATTCGCATGAGCTAGAACTTGTCCAGCAACGATTCAAATACGCGCGCGCAAGTACGGTGCGACGAGCTTATCGCCAGTTACTCGATATGCAACAACAACGGCATATGGATCCTGAGGAATTTGCAACGCGTCGCCGGGAAGTGGAAAATATGCTGGCTAAAGAGGGCCAACGTCTAGACGGATTCTTGAGTACCATATTGCGCTTGAATGAGCCGACGGTGTCACAAGAGGTGGTTCCTAGTGATCTCAACGTAGTAGCTCAATACACCTTTCCTGACGAAGATGGGCAAGCTAGATCGTTGTTACGGCCCTTCGAGTTCGCTAATCTAGCGCTGGCGCGGAGCAGTCTCGATAGTGAAGAACGGGCGCAAATCGAATCACACGTAAGTCATACATTCTCGTTTTTGAGTCTGATCCCATGGACTAAAGACCTATCACAGCTACCAGAGATCGCCTACTCGCACCACGAGAAACTCGATGGTAGCGGTTATCCGCGCGGCCTGACCAGTGCCGAAATCCCCACCCAATCCAAGATCATGACCATTGCCGATATATATGATGCGCTAACGGCCCGCGATCGACCCTACAAACGAAGCCTGCCGACGGAAAAGGCGCTGGACATCTTGCACGCCGAGGCGCAACAGGGAAGAGTCGATCCACATATGCTGAAGGTGTTTGTGGAATCAAATGCCTATGTGCTTACGAGTTGAGGACAGCGGCAATTCGTACCGTGCACCGGCTCGTTGTATAATCGCCCGTGTATCCCGGGCGCAGCTACCGATGCGGTAATCCCCAGACCTCCATGAGCTCCATTCGGCAAGCGACCAGTCCCTCCGCGGATGCGGCCCGCAAGGTTCGTGTCGGTGTCGTCGGCGTGGGCTATCTTGGTCGATTTCATGCACGAATCTATAACGATATGCCGGATGTCGAGCTTGTGGGTGTGGTCGACATCGATGCGCAGTCAGCACGATCGACGGCAAAGAAGCACGGCTGCAAGGCGTATACAGATTCCGTTGAGCTGCTCGACCAAGTCGAGGCAGTAAGTATCGTTGTACCTACCGTCGCTCACCTCCAAGTAGCACGACCCTTTTTAGAGCGTGGTGTACATATGTTGGTGGAAAAACCCATCGCCCCAAGCTACCAAGAGTCTTTGGAGATCGTTGAGTTGGCTGAGCGTGACAATTTGATTCTACAAGTCGGTCATCTTGAACGATTTAACGCGGGAGTCATGGCGTTGGCTGAGCACGTCAGCAATGCCCAGTTCATAGAAGTGCATCGTTTAGGCACATTCGTTGAACGGGCAACCGACGTTGATGTTGTCACGGATCTGATGATCCATGACATTGATATTGCTACCTCGCTGGTAAAAGCGAAGATCAAAGACGTAACCGCGTTTGGTATTTCAGTGTTGACAGAGCATGTAGATATTGCCAACGCACGGCTAGAGTTTGAAAATGGTGCCGTTGCAAACGTAACGGCGAGTCGTGTATCGAACAAAAAACTACGTCGCATACGGGTGTTCGGACAAAATACCTACTACGGACTCAATTATATTGACCAGCAGCTGGAGATACTTCGTACCAAACCCAGCGAAGTAGACAGTAGCCGGCGTGAAATCGTAACCGAACGACTCAATATCGAACCACGACCTCCCCTAGATGCAGAGTTGCGGGACTTCATCGAGGCCGTGCGGGAACGCCGCCGCCCACTGGTCGATGGCTGGGTAGGGCTAGAGGCGGTGCGTGTGGCCCAGCTAGTGAAAGACAAGATTACGGCTTGCATGCAGTGAAACAATTTTCAGAGGCATGCGAACGGAACAAACATGCGATCCTTGAAGTACTGCGCCAAGTACTAACAGCGCCTGGTGTGGTCCTGGAGGTTGGCAGTGGAACCGGTCAACACGCAGCGTTCCTCTCCCGCAACCTGTCGCACCTCCAATGGCAACCCACCGATCTCGCCGAAAATCTCGCCAGCATCCGGGCGTGGGCCGCCGATGAGGGCCCGCAGAATCTGTTAGCGCCACTTGTCTTGGATCTATTATCCAGTGAATGGCCGGTTACGCAGGCACAGGCGATAGTGTGCATCAATACGATTCATATCGTCTCTTGGGCCGGGGTACAACAACTGTTTCTCGGCGCCGGCCGGTTACTTCCGGTTGGCGGCATTTTCTACGCGTATGGCGCCTACCGATACGCCGACCGACCCCTGGAACCCAGCAACCAGCAGTTTGATCGTTGGCTAAAGGTACGCGACCCCGTAAGTGGGGTACGTGACTTTGAGGCGGTCAACGAACTTGCCAAAGAGAACGGGATGCTTTTGGTCGATGACCGTGCCATGCCGGCAAACAATCGATCCATCTGGTGGACCAGGACACAGACTCCACCTTGTTTGCCTATCGCATAAGATGGATACCACTTCGCGCTTTGGCGACGGTCTCGGCTAGGGTGGCGCAACCTGACGTTTCTACTCGACGCGCAAGGCCGGAGACAATGTCCTGAACCACCCGCGGGCCTTGATAGATCAACGCGGTATAGATCTGAATCAAGTCTGCGCCGGCCACGAGCTTCTCCCAGGCATCCTCAGCATTTTCGACACCGCCGAGTCCGATAATCGGTACTTTACCCTGCAGCTGGCTGTACAGCTTTTTGATGACTGCAGTGGATAGGTCCTTCAACGGGCGTCCACTTAAGCCGCCGTGTTCACGGGCGTAGGGGTGCCCCTCTACGCCAGGGCGGGCGATGGTCGTATTGGTTGCAATGATTGCGTCTAGCCTATGTGTCAAAGCGAGTTGAGCGATCGCGGTGATGCGATCGTCGTCGAGGTCGGGGGATATTTTGATTGCAATCGGTACATAAACTCTACGGGTTTTCCCTAGTACTACTTGTTCATGCTTGAGTCGGCCTAATAGTTCATCTAACCTTCGCCGATCCTGGAGGTCGCGTAGTCCCGGCGTGTTGGGCGAGGAGATGTTTATCGCCACATAGTCGGTGTAAGCGTAGGCGACGGTAAAGGTTTTGAGGTAATCCTCTATCGCCCGTTCGTTCGCAGTGTCTTTATTCTTCCCTATGTTGATACCGATAATACCAGGCTTGCGCTGTTTTCTTAGATTGTGAACGAAGGCCTCTGCGCCGATACTGTTAAAACCCATTCGATTAATGATGGCGTTACTTTCCGGCAGGCGAAATAGACGTTTCGGTGGGTTACCGGTTTGCGGCAGTGGGGTGACGGTACCGAGCTCTAGGAAGCCAAATCCTAAATCCGATAATGCGTTTTGGTAGCGCGCATTCTTATCCAAGCCGGCCGCAAGACCCACGGGATTAGGAAACTGTAACCCCATTAGCTCAACAGGCAATGATGGCGTCCGGTTCGCGAACAAGGCACGAAGCAGACCACGCCCACCTGGGAAAAGTGCGATACAACGCAAGCCGAACAACGTGAGGTTGTGGCTCCGCTCAGCATCGAGCAGAAACAGCAACGGACGCAAAAACCGATACAATGTTATTTTCGCCTCATTGCTCGCGGTTTCTTAAGCCTCTGCTGATACGCGTATCAGAACTGTTCATGAGACCGGAGGTAGCGCCATTTGCCGACGGGCAGGTTCCCCAGGCGGATATTGCCGACGCGAACACGCTTGAGGGCGGTGACTTGTAGTCCTACCTCCTCACACATACGCCGGATCTGTCGTTTGCGCCCTTCTGTAAGGATAAACTTTAGCTGATCCTTGTTTTGCCACGACACTTGCGCCGGTCTTAAAGGCTTGCCATCAAGACACAATCCATGGCGTAGCAGCTCCAGCCCCTTATCACTTACGTTGCCGCGGATTCGCACGAGATACTCTTTTTCTGTTTTCGAGTCTGCGCCTATTAGTTGGCGCGCTACACGACCGTCTTGAGTGAATACCAACAGACCGCTCGAGTCGATATCCAGTCGGCCTGCAGGTGCCATACCGGTGTGGCGTACCGGCGAATGGCGCAGCGAATCTTGGTCGGCATCAAACATCGTTTGATGCATAATCAAAGACAATGCGGTGGGATAACCCTTCTCCGGTTGGCCCGACACGTAGCCGACGGGCTTATTAAGCAAGATCGTGATGTGTCGTGCCTGCTGCTCGAGGGCTCGCTTATCCAGTCTAATCGCTTGGGCGGGATCGACCTTGGTCCCAAGGGTGTTTATCTTTTCGCCGTCGACGTACACCCAACCACGTTCGATGAATGAATCGGCCTCCCGCCTCGAACAAAGCCCCTGATCAGCCATGAGTTTTGAGAGCCGAATTCGTTCTGTCATCAGAAAACTTAGCGGTCGGTGTGATTATTAGGGCAAACCATATCATGGCCACTGCGGTTGTCGAAGAAATCGAGGCTCGACGGAAGCACTAATCCGTACACAGGTACGTCACCGGTCTTCACAATCCAGTAATCTCACCAAGATGGTATTATAGTGTCTAGCCAGCCGCTATCGGGTGCGCAGGCCGATTGTTGTGTTGGGCAAATACTGGTGGAGAAGACAATGGCCCAAAAACTGAACAAATATAGTGCACGCATTACCCAGGTCAAATCGCAGGGCGCCTCCCAAGCAATGCTCTATGGCACTGGCATGACTGATGAAGACATGAACAAGGCTGAAGTAGGTATTGCGACAGTATGGTGGGAGGGCAATACCTGCAACATGCATCTCAATGACTTGGCGGCCAAAGTCAGAGAAGGGGTTGTCGCCGCCGGTCTGGTTGGTATGCGCTTTAATACCATTGGGGTTAGTGATGGCATTGCGATGGGTACGGCGGGAATGAGTTTCTCATTGCAGTCACGTGACCTTATTGCTGATTCCATTGAAACTGTAATGTGTGGTCAATGGTATGACGCTAACATCTCGATCCCTGGTTGTGACAAAAACATGCCCGGTTGCGTCATGGCCATGGGCCGTCTCAATCGCCCAGCCCTCATGATTTACGGCGGTACGATTAAACCCGGCCACCTCCAAGAGAAAGTGCTCGACGTAGTATCGGCATTTCAAAGCTATGGTGAGTTTATTGCAGGCAAGATCGATGACAAGACTCGCCAAGCCATAGTGCGAAATTCGTGTCCGGGGCCGGGTGCATGCGGCGGGATGTATACGGCCAATACCATGGCATCAGCCATCGAGGCGCTTGGCATAACACTGCCATACAGCTCTTCTACGCCGGCGGTAGATCCACAAAAGCTACAAGAATGTTATGCCGCCGGTGCCGCGATTCGCTTGCTTCTGGAGAAAGATATCAAGCCTCGCGACATTATGACCCGCGAGGCGTTCGAAAATGCCATGGTAATCGTCATGGCATTAGGTGGTTCTACCAACGCGGTATTGCACCTGATCGCGATGGCGCGCGCGGTCGAAGTCGAGCTTACGATTGAGGACTTTCAGGCCGTCAGTGATCGGGTACCCTACTTGGCAGACCTTAAGCCAAGCGGAAAATATGTAATGGAAGATCTGCATAACATCGGCGGCATTCCCGCCGTCATGAAATATTTGCTTGAACACAAACTATTGAACGGCGCGTGTCTCACCGTTACTGGGCGCACGGTGGCGGAGAACCTATCGGATCTGCCAGGACTAAAGGATGGACAGGATGTCATCCATTCGTTGGACAACCCAACTAAAGAAACCGGGCATATTCAGATTCTCAAAGGCAATCTTGCCCCGGGCGGCGCCGTCGCAAAAATCACCGGTAAGGAAGGTGAACGTTTCTCGGGATCAGCCAAAGTGTTCGATTCGGAGGAAGACATGCTTTCTTCGCTCGAGCGTAAGGGTATCAATAAAGGTGATGTGGTGGTCATTCGTTACGAAGGACCCAAGGGCGGCCCTGGTATGCCAGAGATGCTTACGCCGACATCGGCACTCATGGGGGCAGGTCTTGGCGGGGATGTAGCACTGATTACAGACGGCCGGTTTTCCGGTGGCTCACATGGCTTCCTGATTGGTCATGTCGTGCCCGAAGCACAGGAGGGCGGTCCGATCGCGCTGATAAAAGATGGCGATCGGATCAATATCGATGCGGTCAATAACACGCTTCATGTCGATGTCTCCGAGGCAGAGATGGACAGGCGCCTCGCAGCTTGGGCTATGCCGCCCTATAAAGCGAGAAGGGGAACGTTGTTCAAGTACATTAAGAATGTAAAGAGTGCAAGCGAGGGCTGCGTGACGGACGAATGATTGAACCGAATATTGGAAAGCGGCGATAACAATGGTCAAGATTACTGTTAAACGGAACGGACCCTACGTGGTTCAGGGCGAATAACGTGGAAGTTATCGACTGAAATGACGATGCGTATCAAGTTCCAATTCGACCATTCGTGCTGTGTCGCGGCGGCAGTTCAACCAATAAGCCGTTTGGTGATGGGAAGCATTCGAAAGTAGGATTTCAGGCGGCCGCGGCGGCTATTCTCGGGGGCGAGGACAAACTTGCCTCGTAGTCTAAGAAGTTGAAACTAGGTCATCGTCTCCTGAATTATGCGATTGGCCTCGGCACCCGACAGCGTTTGGCATTCCTGTAGGACGGTGGCTAAGTTGGTAATGCTTTTCCAGATGAAATCTAGGTCTAGTAGATTGCGGGTTTGTATTTCTAGCAGTCGAAAGTAGGCTTCGAGTTCTTCGTGGTTCACAACGAAATAACTCAGAAGGTCAACCGCCTGTTGCCAGTCGTCTTCGGCGTGGGCACGACGAAATCCCACGAGGCTAAAATTCCGCTGCGCTAACGGCCCGGCTAGACAAACGCCAACAAACTGTTCCATGCGAATCCGGTCAGCCACGGTGGGACCCCAGGCGGTGTCGACGCCTTGCAATGGATCCACGTGCCGTGTGCGACCCATCTCGTCCTCAGCGGTGCCAAGCGTGATCATCTCCAGGCCAATGTTGTGATACCAGGCCACAACGGCGTGCCCGGCTTCGTGGTAGGCACTAGATTGCGCGTTCACAAAATACTTGGTGCCGACATTTCCCGCCCCACGGGCCCCGACCGGCGGTTGTGCGAACTGACTCGTGTATCCGGGTCCAACCCGATTCGATTGTTTTTGCATAGTGTCCTCGATGCCTCTTTTTGTGGCCTTTCTTAAAGGTAACAGCTCCCAAGCGCCAGTGGTCGGCAATCTGAACCACTTATCCGGCAAAGCCAGGCGCTGATCTCGGGCCACTATGTTGCATTGCAGCATAAAACCATCGTCTATACTGAATCTAATTGCCTATGGATTGGGTATTTCCAAAGGCCACTTCGGACCGCGAAGCGCAAGCCCCGGAGGGCGGCTTTGCGACTAGGCTTTGCCTAACGGCGCTCGACACCCAACCCATACGGTTGACCAAATAGCGTGAGGGTATTTCGTTGAGCACCTTTGATAAAGCCTGTCCAGAATGTGGGGTCACCAATTCAGTTTCCGCCATTCGCTGTACTTGTGGTTACCTCTTTAATCCACTGTTTCTCGAAGATCCGCACTTGGCGTTGGAGTTAGCCATACTCGAAGAGCGGTTGATCGAAGAATATCTGACGGCGCGGGCTGAGCAGGCAGAAGAAACCGCCATGGAAGCGGCCCAGACTGCCGCCATGTACCCCGAGAACCAACACATAGCAGTAGAAGCGGTATATGCAGCGCACAATGCGCGCAAGGCAAAGGCCGAATTCGCCCAACAGCGGGCGCGGGCGGCACGGGCGGAAGCTGAACTCAAGGCATATATGGCGGAATTGGGCACCGCCACCAAGACGACTCGATCTTGGCAGAGCGTTATCGTAACCGAAGCACTTAGGGCGAAGGGCGCACAAGAGATTGTCCCGCCATCAAACGAAAGCACAGTCGATGCCGGTGTCGAAACGCCGAGTGCCACCTTCAGGGCAGCGCAAGCGGCGAAGGCGACAGAAGCAGTGAAAGTCGAATCTTCGTCGAGTGATATCGATCTTGCGCGGCGCCTGCGACGTTCGGGCAAGTCCGGCGAATACGTCAAGCCTAGTAAGCGCCGCTAGCTGATCCTAACTAACGCCGTCGTTTGTTTTTCTTTTGCTTTTTCTCTCTATTTAGCAGGCGCCTTTTCCTGCGCTTAGTGTGGCGTTCAATCATAACCGCCGCCGTGCCGATAACGACGATAACGATGCCGTATCCCCACACGGGGGATCCTTTTCTCGGAAGTTTCTTTTCAAGAAACTGACCGCCAGAAAAATTCGCGTAGTGCACACGCCTAGTAGTCTTATCGCCCGGTGTGAGTGTCGCTCGAATATCTGCCACGCCAGCCGCCGTTTTGATCTGTAACTTCTTGCCGTAATCCGAGTCGTGCAGATGCAACCGAATGCTATAGAAACCGTCAGCATCGGTCTTACCAAAACCGAGCACCTGGTTATTCATAAGAATCGAAACATCCGTGTCCGATAATGGCATTTGTTTTTCATCGAGCACGTAACCCATAACGTCGTACCGGTGATCGATTTCGTGGGTCGCTAGGGCTAAGCCGCTCAATACGAAAGCGCCAACAGTTAAAACCAGAGATAGAGGCATGACGAATTTCATGGATAGAGGGCTCCCCCTTTAGAAAAAAGAGATCGTCGGTGTACCATACACGTGGCTATTTATTCCAGCCACATTTCCACACAAAGCGAGGGGCCACATGAAAAAAGCTTTGTGAATTATTGGTTACATATTTGCGATTGCGCTTCTAGGGAATGCGCTGGCAAGGTCATACTAATAGGTCCGTTTATAACCAATAATCCCGAGACGCCCGAAAAGCTTAAAGATCTGAGCACACTCGGGAAGGTGGATCTCATTCTTGTAACCCATGGTCATGGTGATCACATCGGTGACACGGTCGAAATCGCAAAATCTACCGGCGCCAAGGTCACACTAAACGCCGATATGAGTCACACCTTCACTGGCGTCGGGTGGTTGCCCTACAAAAAATCGATCCGTGAACCTGACTTGAGCTTGCAGCCTATCGGCGGCCACTTCACCGTGGATCGCGCCAACAGCTGGCCGGCCACCTCAACCCCGCTACCACAATAGGTGCAGGCAATGACTACCAAAAAGGCCGGGGCGGTCTAAGTACAAGCTTGGGATCACGGCAGGTCATGCTCTTGCTATCTTCCTGGAAGTAGTAGATGCCCACCCTGGCACGGAAATCTGCTTGAAAACAGTAGCTTAGGGAAATGACGAGACCGGGTCCGGCGCTGGTGGCTAGCGTAGAATTGTTTTCGCGGTCAGTGGGTAAGAATTCCGCTGTCCATCCGGTCATATGTAGTCAAACCACAAGCACGCCCTCAAGGAGGCATTAACATGAAGAAAAAGTATTTTCTGGTTTTCGCTCTTTCCGGCGTCCTGCTCGCCGGCACCGCGGTCTGGGCCGCGCCCTTCGGCGGTCCCGAGGACGTCAAGTACTCGCAGGCCCTGTGGAAGGCGCTGGTCAAGGCCAAACTGGCCGGATCGGACTCGATCAAGGGTACGCCCTACACTGGTCAGCACCCGCATGGCGCCATCCTGGACACGGTGGACAGCACCATAAAGGTAAAGGGAACGACCGGCGCCGTCATTGTTAAACGCAACTACGGCGGCCCCGGCGTCAGCAAGCAGGCAGTGGCCGACAATCCGGATAAATTCCTCAAAGCGGTCACCGTCATGTTCAAGCGCGCAGGTTACGATCCCGAGGACAAGGATTGGTTTTGGGCGAAGTTCAAGCCCGATGGCAGTTTGGATAAGAATCCTGCGGGTATGGAACTGGCAGGGATGGTCGCCAAGGGCAAACCCAAAGGTTGTATCGCTTGCCATAAGGCGGCCCCCGGCGGCGATTTCGTATTCAATTACAATCGTTAGGTGAAGTAAGTAGCATGCTGGTATACCCCGCCCTCCATTACTTTCGGTGAGAGGGCGGGCTGGCCTTATTCGTCGTCGGCCGCCTTACAACCCCAGCCGCCCTTGGTCGGGAAGCCTGCGCAGCGAACGCCATTCTTGAATTTGGCGCCATCGAGTCGAACCCCAATTAGTTCTACGAACTCGAAAGCGATGTCGATATCCAGGTGTCGAAGATCGGCCCCACGGAGATCGGCACCGATTAGATGGGTTTCGTTAAGGTCGACGCCGATGAGGATAGCGCCTCGCAGTTTTGCACCACGTAGGTCGGTATGACTGAGTTTCGCCTGCGTGAGCGATGCGCCCGTAAGATCAGCTCCCCGCAGATTCGCAGCACGGAGATCAGCCCGGTTGAGATTGGCCCCCCTTAGTTGGGCGCCAGCCAGCTGTTGGTCGCGGAGAACGGCGTCCTCTAGGTTACATTCGTTGCAGATCTTTGTAGCGAGCAGTGTCGTAAGATCCTGTGAGTCAAACGCAGATGCAGATAGGGTATACACGATAATCAGGGTACTGGCTGCGATCGGCAACACACGAACTAGGAGCATGTAGAGAGTATACGAAATTGGTGCAGTCCTTTCTTGTTGTCACTTGCGTCAACGATGAAACCTAAACAAGACAAGAATCGATGAAATGTAGCGTGTTGAATATTGTTGTGCCACTTGTTCTTACGTCGACCCTTGCCCAAGCGGCAGATAGCGATCCGGAAGAGGGTAAAACACACTTCGGTGTTTGTCAGGGTTGCCACGGGGCGGCGGGACAGGGGAACCAGGAATCGGGGGCCCCTAGCGTGAGCGGCCAGAATAGTTGGTATCTGATTCGTCAACTAGAAAACTTTCGGGATGGCATTCGCGGCGCACACGATGACGATACGTATGGCCAACTGATGGCTTCGATGGCGAAAACGCTACCTGATGCGCAGGCGGTGAAAAACGTTACCGCGTATATCGCTACTCTGACACCGGTGTCATCTTCGCCGACAGAAGCAGTGGGTAACGTGGCCCAGGGCAGCATAATCTTTTCATCGTGCCAGACTTGCCATGGGGAGCGGGGTGAGGGTAGCGAGGCGTTGGGCGGTCCTCGCTTAGCCGGGCAACATGATTGGTACCTGATTCGGCAGCTGAAGAATTTTAAGGCCGGTGTGCGTGGCGTCCATGAAAAAGATACATACGGCCAAACCATGCGTTCCATGGCGCACGCCTTGCTAGCCGATGACCAAGCGCTCAAAGATGTTGTTACTTTCATCAAGACACTGCCGTAAGTGCAATCGTCGTTCGTGCCATTCGTCGAAAGATGGGTGTTATCTGTCAGAAGCTCGACGGCGCTGCCGACTGTCTTGGTCCCTCAGGCGCCTCGCCGCGGCCTCTATAAATCCATACGAAAATAGTGTGTATTCATAT
>JAOTYM010000107.1 GCA_029861845.1 Gammaproteobacteria bacterium
CCGGGCGACCCTCAAGACTCAAAGCGCACTTCTGGAAGCCATGGAGGAACGCCAAGTAACCAGCGACGGCACGACGCTGGCGCTTCCCCATCCGTTTTTTGTCATTGCCACCCAGAATCCGCGCCATCTGGTTGGTACGTTTCCATTGCCCGAGTCACAACTCGATCGCTTCCTTATGCGTATAGAAATGGGTTATCCGGATCGGCACGCGGAACGCGCGCTGTTGAAGGGTAAGGACCGGCGCGAGTTGTTGAGTGACATGGCGCCGGTCATAGACGGCAAGCTGCTGCTGACGCTACAAACGGCGGTCGAACATATCCATTGCAGTGACGCCCTGCTTGATTATGTACAAGACCTCCTCGCCAGTACGCGCGGCTCCGATCGTTTTGCTAACGGCCTTTCGCCGCGGGCTGGGCTCGCACTGATGCATGCGGCCCAGGCGTGGGCGCTGCTGGAGGGCCGGGCCATGGTGCTGCCGGAAGACGTGCAGGCCATTGTTCCCAGTGTGGTTACCCACCGGTTGCGCCCCAGCGATCCAAGTACCGATGAATCCTCGGAGACGCGCGTGCAACGGCTGCTCGCATCGGTCCCAATCCCCTGATGGCGGCAGCGGAAGTGCCGACGGCGGTGGTACTGGCCCGTAGACAACTCTATATCCTTCCCACTGCCGGCGGTCTTGTTTTCAGCCTTTTGCTGGCGGTCCTGCTATTAGCGGCCGTCAACTATACGAACAGTCTTGCCTACGGGCTGTGCTTTCTGCTGGCCGCCATCGCTATCGTCTCCATGCTTTATACCCACCGAAATCTAAATGGCCTGAATGTCTCCCTCGGGCCGTGCACGCCGGTATTCGCGGGCGACCCCGCCGGCTTTGAGGTTTGCCTAGACAATAGCAGCGAGAGCGCGCGCTTCGGTGTATGCGTGGAGCGCGATCGGACCCCGGCCAGGCGCGTCGATTTGCGCGCCGGCGAACAATGCTATGTACGCATCGATGTGCCAGCCCGACGCCGCGGCTATGTCACGGCGCCACCTTTGGTTATTTCCACCCGTTTTCCTCTCGGGCTGCTCTACGCCTGGTCAAGGCGCATCCAGCTACCACAGCGCTGCTTGGTGTATCCGCGGCCGGTGCCGCCGGGGCCAACGCCGATCGCGCCCGACGAGCAGTTTGCCCAAGACCAAAATCCGCGCGCCGAAGGCGAAGACTTTCTGGGGTTGCGTGAATTCCGCCCTGGCGACTCGCCGCGACACGTTAGCTGGCGCGCGGTCGCACGGGGGCAAGGTATGCTGACCAAGCAATTCGGTGGTGGTGGACGTGCCAGTCTGTGGCTCGACTGGGACACACTGGCCGGGCTAGATACCGAGCATCGCCTTAGCCAACTTTGTCGATGGGTGCTCGATTGCGAACACGCCGGTTTGCACTACGGGCTGCGCTTGCCAGACACTCAGATTGCACCCGCCCATGGCGAGGCGCACCGACGTCGCTGCTTAACCGCATTGGCATTGTTTCCCGGCTAATAACCATGAAACAGGCGCAGCCCGATCGTTGGGGGCTAAATGGTTTGCTCATGACCAGCGTGCTCGTGCTCGCACCCCACGCCTTGCGACTGCCGGGATGGATTGTACTGGTATGTGCAGGCGCACTCGCGTGGCGTTTTGCTGTCGAAAATCGCGGTTGGCACAACCCCCACGCAATCGTTCGCATTGCGTTAACGGCGCTGGTGGCAGCTGCTATCTATGAACACTACGGTACGTTACTGGGGCGCGACGCTGGCACCGGCTTTCTGGCCGCGCTGCTTGCCCTCAAATTCCTAGAACTTCGCCAGTGGCGTGACTGTTTGGTTATCGTTTTCCTGTGTCAGCTCTTATTGCTGGCCGGTTTTCTCTATTCACAATCGGTCGGACTAGCCACATACAGTTTATTGGTGATCGTGATCTGTATGGCAAGCGTGGTGCGACTAAACCAGCCGACGGGTATGCTGCTGCGCGATTACCCGAGGCTGGCCAGCGCATTGCTGCTTAAGGCCGTGCCACTGATGTTGGCGATGTTTGTGTTGTTTCCACGTATCCATGGCAGTCTTTGGCGTCTGCCGAGCGATGCCTATAGCGGCGTCACCGGCATATCCGAAGTTATGCGGCCCGGCAGCTTGAGTCGGTTAAGCGTATCTGATGCGCCGGCATTCCGTGTCGAGTTCGATGGCAAACCGCCGCATACTGAACAGCTCTACTGGCGCGGCATGGTTTTATGGCATACCGATGGACAGCGTTGGGTCGCGGGTAAAGCCAAAACCGAGTTGGATTCTACGCTGTCGTTTGAGCATCTCGGCGCGCCGGTAAGGTATACGATCACCGCCGAACCCAGCAACAAGCCGTGGATGTTGGCGTTGGACCTGCCGTTGTTGGTGCCGCGCCAGGCGCGTGTGCGGGCCGGGCATTTGTTGGAACACAGAACCCCGGTGCATAAACGCAAAAGCTACACACTGGTCTCCTATCTACACTACAACACCGGGGCATTGACGCCGGCTGAACGCGACTACGCGTTGCAGCTGCCGGACCAGGTAAGCGCACGCACCCGTGCTTTGGCCAATGAATGGCGGCAGTCGTCCGGCGATAATCTTGCGATCGCGCAATCGGCGTTAGATTATTTTCGGCGGCTGCCATTCTTTTACACACTAGAACCACCGCGGCTTGGCAAAGATCCGGTCGACGAGTTTCTGTTCTCTACCCGCCGCGGATTCTGCGGCCACTTTACATCTGCGTTTGTCACCTTAATGCGCGCGGCTGGCGTACCTAGTCGCGTAGTTCAGGGCTATCAGGGCGGCGAATTCAATCCTGCTGGCGGCTATCTATTGGTGCGGCAAGCGGACGCCCACGCTTGGGCCGAGATCTGGCAGGCCGGCCGCGGTTGGGTACGTATAGACCCAACCGCCGCGGTGGCCCCGGAACGCGTGCAGTTCGGCATCGACACGGTGCGACGACTACATGGGCGTGGCATTGACCTGGGCAATCTTAGCGCCGATGCGGTGCGACGGTTGATCGAACTCGGTTGGTTCGAGGCCGCATGGCGTGGGTTGCGATTCTACTGGGATGCAACCAATCTTGCTTGGCACCGCTCGGTGTTGGGTTACGATCGCGCGCGACAAGAGAGATTGTTGGCCAAGCTCAGTCTGCCTGAGCTGTCTGCGGCTGGTCTGCTTGCGGCGCTGGCCGTCACTGTCGTCATCGGCTTGATACTGTTGGCGCTGTCAATGCATCGTGCGCGTCGGCATGACCCCACGCACGCGGCATACCTTGTCTTTTGCAACAAACTACGGCGCATCGACATTGCGCGTGCTGACACCGAAGGCGCATTAATGTTCGCGCGCCGGGTGGCTGCCTTGCGACCGGACTTGCAAACACCGGTTGGCGTCATCACTGACCTTTACTTACGTATCCGTTACGGCGGGCTCGTAGGGGCCGAACCTGTGCGTGTACTCAAACAGAAAATCGCCCAATTTCAGCCAGCCCGGCGCTTGTTCGACACCAATTGACAGCCGATAGGCCATGTGGTTTCATGCAGTGAGCGCCGATTTGAGCAACAGATTGCGGGCGCTATAGAAATGCGGCTAAAGCGTCGGCACAACTGCCCAGCGTAGGCTGCGGCGGTTTTTTTTATGGTGGGTCGTGAAACCCAAAGGAGTATCGTCGATGAGCGCTAATGGTTCGACAAAGAATCGTCTTCAATCTTTGCTCGAGACGCGCCCGTACCTATTGGCAGATGGAGCTATTGGAACGAATCTGTTTGCCATGGGCCTGCCCACCGGCCATGCCCCGGAACTGTGGAATCTGGAGCAACCCGAGAAGGTAGCGCTGCTACACAAAAACTTTGTCGAAGCCGGCGCTGATATCGTTCTTACCAACAGCTTCGGCGGCACCCGTCATCGCCTCAAACTGCACAACGCCGAAGATCACGTGAGCGAGATTAACGAAACCGCGGCGCGCATCGCCCGGCAGGCGGCAGATAGTACGGACCGCGATGTGGTGGTCGCCGGCTCTATGGGTCCGACTGGCGAACTGTTTGCACCGCTGGGACCGCTTAGTCTGGAAGAAGGCACAGCCGTGTTCGCCGAACAGGCACGGGCGTTGGCGCGCGGCGGCGCCGATGTGCTTTGGACCGAAACGCTGTCGTCACGCGAAGAAGTACAGGCGGCCGTGAGCGCAACAGCGACGACGCCACTACCGGTCGTCGTTACATTGAGCTTCGATACCAATGGCAGCACCATGATGGGGATCAACCCCAGCCGTTTGGCTACGCTCTGCCGCGAGCTTGCGCCACACCCATTGGCGTGGGGTACCAACTGTGGCGTCGGTGCCGCGGAAGTCGTCGCCTGCATCGTCAGCCTGGCCGCGGCCAGCGGCGCAGGGCAGGTGCTGGTCGCCAAGGCAAATTGTGGGGTGCCGCAGTGGGTCGATGGCGCCATTCGCTACGACGCGACACCTGAATTGATGGCCGATTACGCAAGGCTGGCGCGCGATGCCGGTGCCCGCATCATCGGCGGCTGCTGTGGAACAACCCCAACGCATCTACGCGCGATGCGACAAGCGCTAGATACCCACGCCCCGGGCGAACCACCCGACTCTGCCACAATCACCAACAAGCTCGGCGAAATCAGCGCTGGCGCCAAGCAACATTGGAGCCCAGATTTCGATCCTGCCTCCGGCGTGGTCAAGCGTTCGCGTCGGCGCCAGGCGCAAGAAAGAAACTGAATCGACGGCGTCGCCTATCTACCGATACAAAAACCGGTAACCGTATACCTACCGCTGTTGACCAGCGTTCCCGTGGATTAGTCTTGGGTTTGGGGCAAGATTTGGCGTCACATCGTATACCTAGCCGGGCGCGTTCGCACCTCAGCGACGCTGCGGCGAGATCTTCGTCACCCGGCCTCTCTAATCGGGTGGTGTTCGGGGTATCGCCAACCACCCCTGCGCAGCACACCCACAATTCTTTGTTGGTCTTGGGAATCCTGCGCCAAATTGGGCACGGCCGCCCTGTGGTCCCGTACTACACTCGGATGGTATGCGCAAAGCGCAACACAGAGCGTCGCAGCCGGGGCACAAACGCCGGGCGGCAGATCGACCCCTGAGCAAGCGGTGGGCGCAGTTGGCTGGGGTGTTGGCCATCCCAGGGGGTGTGTTGTTGGCGGCGGCATGGGTGGTGCCGGAGTTGGCCTCCTCGTCTCGCTCACAGGTGTTACTCGTGAGTTACCTGCCTTACGTCATTCTCGTACTCGGTCTGGGCTTGAGTTGGCGCTTCAATGATGCGCCCGCGTTCTTCGCGCTCACGGTCCTGCTGCTGGCTTATTGGGGCCTGCGTGAAGGGTTGCCCCACGGTCTCGGACACGGAGTCCGTCAGCGCGCTATCTACAACGCCATTGGGCTGCTGTTGCCGTTGTGTTTCGCAGCCGTGTGCCTGCTTAAAGGGCGCGGTATCTTTACCGTCCACGGTCTCGTGCGCTTTGCCTTGATGCTGCTGCCGGCGGTGGTCATTGCAGCGCTTATCACATGGCCCGATGTTGATCCGCGCCAGCTCCTGCCAGCGGCGATAATGCATTCTGGGGGCACCGCCTGGACACCCGCCTCACCGCTCGCCATTGGGGGCTTTGCGCTCGCGTTCGTCTTGCTGCTCGCGCGCATGAGCTACCAGCAGCGGCTGGTTGATGGCGCGATAGTCGGTGCGCTCGCGGCGGCTGCCATAGCGGTTCACACCGGCGCGCAGATGATCAGTACCATCGTGTTCATGGGCGCGGCTGGCCTACTATTGCTCGTCGGGGTTGTCCAGGACGGATACCGCAAGGCCTATATGGATGAGCTAACCGGGCTTCCGGGACGCCGGGCCCTGGAGGAAGAGCTCTTAAAGCTTAGCGGCAGCAGCTATTCGGTAGCCATGGTGGATGTGGATCGTTTCAAGAAATTTAATGATACCCATGGACACGCTATTGGTGACCAAGTGCTCCGCATGGTGGCGACATACCTGCGGCACATTACCGGCGGCGGGAAAGCGTTTCGCTATGGGGGCGAGGAGTTCACAATCTTGTTTTCAGGCAAAACGGCACGCGAGGCGGAGCCGCATCTCGGTGAGCTGCGCGAACGCATTGCTGAATCCTCATTCGTCATTCGCCGCGGGCACCGAGCAAAACTAACGCGGCCGAGTATCTCGCGCTCAAACCGGGGTCGCCAGCGAATAACGATCAGCATAGGTGTGGCGGAGCGCAACGCCCGTATCACAACGCCCGAAAAAGTCATCAAGGCTGCAGATCGAGCCCTGTACCGGGCCAAGCAAGGGGGGCGAAATCGGGTCTGCCGTTGACGCCTGTCGCGGTCTGCTGCCACCGCTGTTGCCAAGCTCACGACCAAAAACGGTCGAGTGCTGCAAGCTACTGAGCCGCTACACCTAACTCAGGCCAAGAGCTCGTCGTCCGTGGAAAGCATAAGCTCAGGGCTGGCTGTCACGTTGAGCCCGCGCTTCACGTTCGCACTGCGCGCGGAGCGTGGAGCTGTCGATCGGGTTTCTGTCGCCAGAAATCGTCCAGGCCCACTGCCTTGAGCTGTCTTGCCGCATGGGCAGGTACTAAGGTGCCGAACTCGACGGTGTCCATGGCTCACGCTTTACGCCGGTGAATCGCTCAATCGTTCGCGCTCGGCTTGGAGACGATGCCCACCTCGCCTGTAGAAGGACTGCTCGATGGTCCTGGCTGTCTCTCCCCAGGTCTTGTCCGACAATTTAGCTGGGTTTTCGATAAACTGATCCTTATCGCCAGTATGTGGCGCCATGTCTGCTTGTCCCTGCCTTCGTGCCTCCTATTCTGCTTCTGCCCGACAGGCATGATATTTGATACATCCGACGGCCTCGATCGCCAGCTCGGTGCCTCTTCTCGACGCCTGCTGCTACTTTCCGATACAAAAGATGGCGAACGGATTTAAGTATTTGTTTAGGATTGTTATTTCAGTGAACGAATATACTCTTGGGGTCATCCTTGGGGCCATATTTGCAGCGTACACCTACCCCACTCCTGGGAGTATTAATTCTCACAATCGACTAGTGCGGTAAATTTTCTTGCCCTTTCTACCACGTCCGCACGGTCCAACTTGCGGACAGATGCAGACGAACGGTACTGAATCCTAGTAACATTCAAAAACGTATTGATAGACGATGACTTAACTGCAAAATTCACATTTTGCGACAATGTTCCAGTCGCTTCTAACACCGCCAATTCATTCAGTTTCGCGGAAACAATACCCACAACATTTCCGCTTGCATCTAATAATGGTCCTCCACTGTTACCAGGCTGTAGCGGGGCTGTGATTTGCATAACGCTGGTGTTATTTCTTATTCCCGTGAGCGCGCTAACTGTTCCAACACTAGCCTTTATAGAAGTACCAAGAAGCTCTCCCAATGGATATCCTACTACGATTACCTCCTCTCCAACTCTAATTCGTTTGCCAGAACGGAAGGTAGCGGCATCGAATGGCCCTTTTGAGCCTGTTTTAAGTAATGCTAAATCGTTAACTGGATCACCTGTTATTCGAGTTGCTGTAAGTTCACCGCGCCACGTTTTTGTGCGTATTCGCATACAATCGTTCACTACGTGCTGGCTAGTAAGCATGTAGCCATCGGATGTGATAAAGAATCCCGTGCCACTCGAAGAGGGCCTTACTTTGGGCGCTTTTTCTGGTTTTTTGGGTGCCTTTCCTGGTTCTTGACTTTCTTGGCGATAACCGACGATGCGCCCGTAACCACAAATGACCCCGCGCTGATCCAATTGCTCGTGGATTACTCGCCGCTCTTTAGCCGTGGTTATCCACGCTGGTCCCAATAGCTCGCAAAGAAATGAGTCCGACATGGTTAATACGGTTTCGGGCGTAGTTGTTACACAGCCTACTGCCGCGAAAGATGATATTACTAAGATCAGTATTGTTCTCACGCCCTTCATAGGACCTTGATCGTTCCACATCGGCACAGAATTATTCTGCGCCTGCTCACCAACAAGTACAACGTCTGCCGGGTTTTCGATTCTTCTAGACTTCTTGGGTGAGAAGTGGCGGACGCATATTTCCTAGGCTTAGGATGCGCCTTGTACGGGGATTTTTTTGTTTTGTCGCGAGAGAACAATTCTAATCCGCCTTGGGAACATCGGCGGCTCTATAGGTGAGTCCTACCAGAGTGATGCTTTCTAACGACCAAGCTTGCCGGTTTATGATTCCTGCCCCACTTCATTGAGCACAACCTCAATCAGGGGCGCGTCGATTACGTGTAACTCTGATGCGTTCTCCGTTTTCGTCATAGTCAGCTTACCTCCGTGTCCCCCGCTTTAGGGCATCTTCCTCAAGTCGGCGTAGGTTGAATCGCAGTCCAAACCTGGCTACATTAATTAGGTGGCGAGCGGGCGGCGCTCTGGGTATTTGACCACGCTTGAAACGGTCATCGACAAGTTCTTGATGCTCTGCTAACTGTCCGATGTCACACGATTGGCGCTCTAGCCTTAAAGGAGTAATGCTATGAAAGGAGTAATGCTATGAAAAATCTTTCTTACATTGTGTTGGCATTAGTTTTCGTGGTCGGTGTGGCCGCATGTGGAGGTGGCGCTGCCGTGCAAGAGCCGCCGGTCGATGAGCAAAGCACGAGCAGCTCGGGATCGAGTAGTGCTGAAATGGGTACGGCCGATAGCGGTAGCATGACAGGAGATAGTATGAGTGATGCGAGCGCGCAGTTGCAGATGGCAATGGCGGGGGAAAGGCCCTCTACGTTGCGTGTACATTTCGAATTTGACAGCAGCTCGATCGATAGTGAATCGCGGAGGATTATCGAAGCCCATGCCGCCTATCTCGCAGCTAAGCCTGATGTTTTAGTTAGCCTTGAGGGCCATGCCGATCAGCGTGGCACACGCGAGTACAATCTCGCGCTAGGCGAGCGCCGGGCACAGGCGATAAGACGCATGTTGCGGCTGTTGGGTGTCGATGGCCAGCGACTCACCGTCACTTCTTATGGCGAGGAAAATCCTGTCGCGACCGGCCATGATGAATCTGCCTGGCGGCTAAACCGGCGAGGCGAGTTCATGTATTAATCATATGCTGATTTCCTGCGGTTGCGAGTGGATTTAGGTTCATGTAGATACCCTCATTCTTGTTTGTTGAACTGTTGTGCCACGACGTGTGAGATCTGCATCATCGTAGAAAGGAGTTGATCCTCGCTCCCACCAGCTCAAGGCCCGACGTTCGCGAGATTAAACAGTTTTGTGTAACGTGACCCTTCCGGTGATAAGGCCCTCAGACGTCGCACCGTATCCTGTGAAATACCCGCTTGCTGTATTCCCTTTGGCGCTAACCTCGAGAATCATAGTACCGAAGTGGATGGCCCCGGGATCCTTTGGCTCGTAGTTCAACTGGATAAAGCGGTCGTAAAAGCTCTTGCCGCTGGCGATCATCCTCGCTTCTATGGCGCTGTCCTCGAGTGACACGCTGTAAGCAAACTCTCCGGTTATCATGTTGCGATATACATCTAATGTCCCGGTAAGCCTGTATTCGATCGCTTGGCCTTTAGGGCCTTTGTCTTGATGAATAGCCCCCTTCCATTCACCGGCTATTGTGCGAAGCCTGCGTAACGGGCTGTATTCTTCATCAACCATCAGCTTGATCAGTGTTTCGCGTGCTACTTTCCTGTCGGCTCGAAAATCAGCGTGTTGTATCCGTGGAAGTCCAATATGAAAGTCCACCGGTTCACAATCTTCAATCAAGATGGGAATGATGCGGCCAACGCGTTCCGACATTGCCCAGCTCAGCTCGCGCTTTACCCACTCAGACTTAGCGGCGCTGGGGGACATTACGAGTAGAAACCAATCTGAGCGTCTCAGGCCCCTCAGAATCGACTGCTCCCAGTGTTCGCTAGTCCTGATGTCTTCCTCTGCAAACCACGGTTCAAAACCCAGCGCCTTAAGAAGACCGAGTAACTCCTCTTCGACGAACTCGCGATCATTATTAGCGTGACTTAAGAAAATTCTGGACATCTCGTTATCCTTACGGATCCTGTTCGTGATGCCTAACAGATGATAACGCTGACAAAATTGCCAACATACAATGCTCGATTGGGTTAAATGCTACGATGGTTTTCTATAGCAAATCGAGCGGTTTCTTGCCCTGATATCATCGTCAGCTGTTCTTCTCCATAAGCCCCTGGATCCGCCACAATCGAATCCACATCGTACAAGGCTTCGGCAATACAGGCTTGGAGTTCAGGAATTTTGTTAAAGTCGTCTTGTCTGGGGGTAGAAGGGCATGGTGGGCCTTCTGGCCGTGTGTCAGCGGAATAGTAGTCAAAGTAGCAAACGTTTTGCATTGCCTTTGGTGGCCGAGAGCGGCACCATAACTCTGAGAACCATAAGACGAATCCGCCTTTATTGTATTTGTTCGGCGCTACCACGGAGAGTGAGCCATGAGCAAATCGCCTTGTCAGCCCTCATCACCCTTGCCGTTGACCCCTATCGCCATCGTCCCTTTCTGAACAACGAGATCGCCCATTTAAGAGGGTCCCACAGACAAGGCCACACGCCATGAGCGATATCTTCATTAGCTATGCCAGTGAAGACCGGCCACAAGCGAAAACACTGGCGGAATCGCTTGAAGCACAAGGCTGGTCGGTGTGGTGGGACCGCATTATCCCGGCAGGCAGAACCTTTGATGACGTTATCGAAGAAGCCTTGGATCAGGCGAAGTGTGTGATCGTCATGTGGTCGGGCCAGTCGGTGGCCTCGAGATGGGTGCGAACGGAGGCGGCGGAAGGCGCGGAACGGGAGATCCTTGTACCGGTTTTGATCGAGGATGTGCGGATTCCACTTGCATTTAGGCGAATCCATGCGGAGAACCTCAGTGACTGGGACGGTTCCGACAGCTCTCCAGAGTTCCAGAAGCTGGTGGAAGACATTGCAGGCATCACAGGACCGCCGCGCCCACAAACCCAGCATCAAGCGCAGACGCGTGCCGAGCCGATAGAAAAGAAGGCAAAGCCCCAAGGGGCCACGCCGAGGGAACCCCGGCGCAAGCCAGCCTTACGCAAACCGGGTACTGTGTTCCGAGACACACTGAAGGACGGCTCTAAGGGCCCGGAGATGGTCGTGATTCCCGCCGGGGAATTTCAGATGGGAGATAGTCAGGGCAGCGGTCTTGATTGGGAAAAGCCCGTGCACAAAGTGCATATCGCCAAGCCCTTTGCCATGGGCAAGTATCCGGTGACGTTTGAGGACTATGACCGGTTTGCCGAGGCAACAGGTGGTGATTTGCCCAGCGACCAAGAGTGGGGGCGGGAAAACCGCCCGGTAATCAACGTCTCCTGGAAGGGAGCGATGGCGTACACCAAGTGGCTGTCCGAGCAAACGGGCAAGCGGTACCGCCTGCCCACCGAGGCCGAATGGGAATACGCCGCCCGGGCCGGCACGAAGACCGATTACTGGTGGGGCAATGAGATGAAGTCGAACATGGCGGACTGCAAGAAGAGCTTCATAGGCACCCTAAACGTGTGGAGCGGGACCACCCCCGTCGGTTCCTTCCCGGCGAACCCGTTTGGTCTCCATGACGCGGCCGGCAATGTTGAGGAGTGGGTGCAGGACTGTTGGCATGAAAACTATGAAAGCGCCCCCACTGACGGCTCGGCCTGGCTAGAAGAGGGTGGCGGTGACTGCACCGGACGCGTGTTCCGCGGCGGTTGTTGGGTCTCCGAACCGAGGCACGTCCGCTCGGCGGCCCGGACCGGGTTCGACCCTGACACCCGGGACGACTACATCGGCTTTCGCCTCGCCCGGGACTTATAGCCCTTTGCCTTTGCGAAACAATTGCATCTGCTAAATTACGTCGCTTTCCTAAGAAAGGGCCCGAGAAGCAAGGACATGCGATGAGCGATATCTTCATCAGTTACGCGAGCGTAGACCGGCCACAGGCAAAGACCCTAGCGGAGGCGCTTGCGGCGCAAGATTGGTCCGTGTGGTGGGATCGAACCCTGCTACCGGGAAAGGAATTCGACGAGGTCATCGAGCACGAGCTGGACCAATCGCGCTGTGTCATTGTCCTTTGGTCTGAGACGTCTGTGGGTGTCGGAGGTCGATCAGGGCGTGGGAGGGGGCTTAGTCGTTCGTATGTCTTATAGGACTCTTCCTGGGATGGGTCAGGTTTTACGCACCCCACACCAGCCGGCAGGCCGGCCAATAGAAGTGCAGTGATCATTTTTCTGATCATTATCCTATCCCTTTTCTGTCCTTCAGCCCACTCGTGACGTCGACTCACGAGCGCCTTCTTCCCTTAGATCGTATATCGACGTCTTATGCCAGCCGAGAGGAGGTTCCTTTTCTTTAGCGAAATAACTATAGATTTTGACCGTCTCCACGGAAGACGGAACAATGAACTCATAATTCACGACGTCATTTTCTCCCGGTTCAATCCTGACGTTGCGGTTGGACTGATACTGGTCGAGCTCTGGCCAACGAACCATCTCCTCCCCAGGTAAAATCAGGTCGCCTCGGTTAATCTGCTTCTTTATTGTCTGATGCAGTGGCAAAATCTGCTGTACTCTCAAAATTGCAGAGTCCAGATCTAAGACTCGCTTTCCCATGTTGGAAATCTTCACGGAAACGTGCAGCCAAGTCCCTGCGTTGGTGATTCGCCGGTGTGTTATCTCATGGGTAATAACTGCGCTCGGGAAGAGCTCTCGCTGTAGAAAGAACCAATATCCACCTGCGATGAGTGCAACAATAGTAACGAAAGATTGAAAAATACCGAACCAATCTTTTGCTCTTTCTAAACGAGACCTGGAGCTTGCTGCGACCATCGCTAGGTTGGCTGATTCTCCCGAAGGAGGGGGATGCGCATAATTCTGTTCCGGTTCTACGCTCTCAAAGCGGTTTTGATCCATCGCTCCCCCTAGCCAACCCTCAACATGATCTAGGCAGGACTGCTTCCAAGCGTTGTATGCGGTCACGGCCTCAGA
>JAOTYM010000017.1 GCA_029861845.1 Gammaproteobacteria bacterium
CTCTTCCGATCTGCCTATCGCGCGTAGCGGGCCTAGAGACCGCCTTTTTTCGGGCCCACCATCACGAATTTCAAGTGGGGCCACCAACTTTTGGGATTTTGTTAGCACTCGCTTAAAGCGAGTGCTAATGATAATGCCGCGACCCCCAAAGTCAAGGTAAATTATGGCGCTTGGCTGTCGTCGTCGACGCGGTCGAATTCGCCATCCAAAGTGTGGCGTCGGTCACCGGGCATGGTGGTTCCGGGGCCGGACGTGGGCTGGATAAACCTGCGCTCCATGACGGTTCGAATCAACCATCGACGTAACGGTGGCACAAGTAGGGTAAAACCAACGCTGTCCGTAAAGAAGCCCGGGGTCAGCAGTAGTGCGCCGGCGACAATCAGGGCCACGCCCTCTAACATCTCCACCGCCGGCAGCTCACCCGCACGCAGCTGGATCTGGGCGCGTGAGAGCGTGGCAAGGCCCTGCGCACGTACCAACGCGGCGCCGATGATCGCCGTCAATACCACCAGTATTACCGTCCAAATAGCACCAATTACGCTACCCACCTCAATGAGCAGCCAGATCTCAACCAGCGGCACGACTAGGAATACGGTAAACAGGAGCTGGGTCATGAACGGTCTGTGTGGTGCAACTTTAGTTTGGCAATCTCGTTACAGGTGGGGGCAAATCGGGTCGAAAGCAAGCGCACGCAAGGCCCGATCGGCGTGCGGTCCGCCCCACGGCATGAGGAACCGTCCATAAAAAAAGGGTGACACGCGGTCACCCTAGGCTTTAATTTACGGTAGGAGGAGTTTAGGCAAACGACCACGAACCATCGATACTCAATTTGACGGGAGACGAGCGACAAGTTCTACCATGCCCGACCACGAATATCAGATCGTACTAACCAGTTGTCCCGACAGCGACAGCGCCAACGCCCTGGCCCAAGGATTGGTAGAGGCCAGATTGGCGGCGGCGGTAAACATCCTGCCGGCCGGGAAATCGGTGTATGCCTGGCGCCAGAAAGTCCGGACCGCCAGCGAGCACCTGCTGCTGGTCAAGTCAGCCACCCGAAACTACCGGGAAATCGAGGCACACATCCGGGCGTGGCACCCTTACGAACTTCCGGCCATCTTGGCAGTCCCAATCGCTAATGCCTCCGCTGACTACCTGGGCTGGCTGGAAAATCCATGGATAACCAAATGATTAGAGGGCTTTTAGTACTCGCGACGCTATTGCCCATTACACCTTCGCTGGCGAGCCATAGCGACAACGCGCGTTTGGAATTTGCCCGCGCCGAGCTGCCGGCAGCGCCAGACGAGTTGCTGCCGCCCGATGAGGCCTTTGGTCTGTCAACCCGCAGCATCGATGCCACGACCTTAGAGGCGCGTTGGCAGATCGCCGATGGCTACTACCTGTATCAGAATCGGTTTAAGTTTGAGGCCCAGGATAATGCCGTCACGTTAGGTCTGCCCGGCTTTCCAGCCGGCGAGAGAAAATCGGACCCCCTATTTGGCGAGGTTGAGACCTACAGCAAGCAGGTTGCAGTGCGACTACCGATCGCACGTCGAGACTCCGATGCCCTAACAACGACCCTGCGCGTTACCGCCCAAGGATGCAATGAACCGGTGGGCGTGTGTTATCCACCCATCATCAAACACGTGGCCTTTAACTTGATCTCGGCGGCAGTGGCCGAAACGGTGACCGCCGGCAGCGGCGCCGCATCCGTTACCGATCTTCGCCAACTATTGGCGCCGCCGACCGGCGAGCAGGAGTTTCTGCATCCGGACGATGCATTCGTACTGACGGTAGAACCCGTTGCGGATGACGTCTTGCTCGCACGGTTTCAGATCAGCGAGGGCTATTACCTCTACCGCGATAAGACCAAATTCGAGCTCAGTACCGCGGCCGGTGCCGCGCCTACGGCGGCTCGGTTGACCGCGTATGAGCTCCCCGCCGGCAAACCCAAGTTCGACGAGTATTTCGGTGAAACCGAGGTCTACTACCACCAGACGGCGGTCAGCTTGCCACTGGCGACGAGGACGTCAGCTCCCACCAACCTGGCGCTAAAGGCCGTCTACCAGGGTTGTGCGGAAAAGGGCATTTGTTACCCGCCCATAAGCAAGTATTTCGATATCCGCCTGGCAAATACCGGCATCGTCGGGGTCACTTCGCGCGATCCACTTGGCCCCCGTAGCCCGATCGCTGACGCCGGCGCCATTACCTCAACCAGTTTCCTATTGGCGATCATCTTGGCCTTCGGCACCGGACTGCTGCTGACATTTACGCCCTGCGTACTACCGATGATCCCGATCCTGTCTAGCATCATTGTTGGGCAAGGCGCCAACGACATCACCAAGGTTCGGGGTGGGATGTTGTCACTGACCTTCGTATTAGGTACCGCCCTGACTTACACCGCCATCGGTATTGTTGCTGGTGCCACCGGCGATCAACTGCAGGCCTATTTCCAGAACACCTGGGCGATCGGCGTCCTCAGTGCCATATTCGTCGCCATGGCGCTATCGATGTTTGGCTTGTACGAGCTGCAAATGCCGTCGTTTATTCAATCGCGGCTGCAGCAGACTAGCCAAGGTCTACAAGGGGGATCACTGGCCGGCACCTTCGGGCTCGGTGTGGTGTCCGCGTTGATCGTCGGCGCGTGCGTGTCGCCGCTATTGATCTCGGCGCTGGGGGTGGCGATTGCCAGCAGAGACCCGGTGTTGGGGGGCGCCATGATGTTTTCGATGGCCCTCGGCATGGGCGTTATCTTGATCGCGTGCGGCGTCGGCGCCGGCTGGCTGCTACCAAGGGCCGGGCAATGGATGGAAAAGATCAAGCAAGGATTTGGTGTCCTCTTGCTCGCGGTCGCCATTTACCTACTCGGATTCCTGCCAAACGTCCCAATACTGTTTTTGTGGGCGGCGTTCTTCGTGGGCATGGCAATCTATCTGGGTGCCACCCAGAGTCTTCCCAGAAGCACCCGCGGATGGCGCTTTCTGTGGAAGGGTCTGGAGACCGGTCTACTCGTTTGGGGAATACTGGCGCTCGTGGGTGGCCTCAGTGGGCATCGCGATGTCCTGCGGCCAGTACCGACCTTACTGTCGGGGTCCGATCCGTCAGTCAGCGTCGCCGCCGGGCATAGCCTGTTCGAGCGCATCACCGAGCTCGCTATTTTAGAGGACCGACTGACAGCGGCTCGGCTCGCCGGCCGGCCGGTCATCGTCGATTACTATGCAGACTGGTGTACGGACTGCGTGCGCATGGAAAGACTAACCTTCGCCAATGCCGATGTGCGCGCTGCCCTGGAGCCATTTGTGCTGTTGCAACTGGACGTGACCAATGCATTCGATCCCCAAAGCAGCGCCCTGAAAAAGCACTTCGGCGTCTACGGTCCGCCAGCGACGGTATTTATCACCGCCAGCGGCGACGAGCGCCGTGACTTGCGGTTTTACGGTTTCCGGTCGGCCAACCAGTTTCTGCAGATCCTGAACAAGCTAGCCCCCACCATCGCGCGCAATTCCTGAATTGAGCCTCAGCGCAAATAGCCTAGATTTGCATCGATCTTCCTTGATATAGAGGGCAAGTTCGGCTAACTTGCAGGAAACTAGACAATCGAGTGGCGGCGGTGCAAAATGCGGTTGCCGCCATCATGCTTACCTGAGTTGACCACAGATCGCAGGTCTTAGAAGGCAGCGCCTAGGGATATCGGCATGGCTGAGCTCCTGGTAATCAATGGACCCAACCTGAACCTCCTTGGCACGCGTGACCCCGAGGTCTACGGGCACGTCGGCCTGGATGAAATCAACCGGCGCCTCAAAAAGCGCGCTACCGCGGCCGGCCACAAGATCTCTTTTTTCCAAAGCAACGCCGAGCACGAGCTGGTAGACCGGGTGCAAGCGGCTATGGACCAAAAGGTCGGCTTCATTATCCTTAATCCGGCCGCTTTCACGCATACCAGTGTGGCCTTGCGCGACGCGCTGGCCGCCACCAGCATCCCGTTTATCGAGGTACATCTGTCGAACGTCTTTGCGCGTGAGCCCTTCCGGCGTCATTCGCACTTCTCCGACATTGCCGTCGGCGTTATCACCGGTCTCGGAGCACATGGCTACGAGCTTGCGCTGCAGGCGGCGCTGGAGCATCTCGCAGAATAGGATCGCGGTCATGGACATTCGCAAGGTCAAAAAACTAATCGAAATGCTTGAGGAATCGGGCCTAGCTGAAATCGAGATACGTGAGGGCGAGGAATCTATACGTATCAGTCGTGCTAGTGCGGTGGCACCATCGGTATCCGCCAGCCCCAGCCCCCCCGTGGTCGTCCCAACCGCTACGCCAGAACGATCGGCCCCGGTCCCTGCCATTCCGTCTGGGCATGTCGTGACCTCACCCATGGTGGGGACGTTCTACCGTGCCGCTTCTCCCGACAGTGCCCCCTTCGTCGAAGTCGGCAGCCAGGTAGAGGTGGGCGCTACCCTGTGTATCATCGAAGCCATGAAAATGCTGAACGAAATCGAGGCGGATAAATCCGGGATTATTCGCGCCATTCAGAAAGAAAATGGCCAACCGGTGGAATACGGCGAGCCATTGTTCGTAATCGAATAATTGCGCCACCGCAACAACCGGCAGCATACCGATGATCGAAAAAGTCGTGATCGCTAACCGCGGTGAGATCGCACTTCGGATTCTGCGTGCCTGCCGTATGCTGGGGATTCGAACCGTCGCGCTTTATTCGGAGGCCGACCGCGAAGCCAAATACGTCAGGCTCTCCGATGAATCGGTGTGTATCGGCCCGGCGCTGGCAGCGGAAAGCTACCTCAACATACCAGCGGTGATAAGTGCGGCCGAAGTTACTGACGCCAATGCCATCCATCCTGGCTATGGCTTTCTCGCCGAGAATGCCGATTTCGCAGAACGCGTCGAACAAAGCGGGTTTATCTTCATCGGCCCGCGCCCGGAGACGTTGCGACTAATGGGTGACAAGATCTCCGCCATCCAGGCGATGAAGAAGTCGGGCGTGCCTTGCGTCCCGGGCTCCGAGGGTCCGCTCGGCGACGATGGAACCGAAAACCTACGCCTTGCCACCAACATCGGTTATCCCGTTTTGATCAAGGCCACTGGCGGTGGCGGTGGCAAGGGTATGCGCGTCGTACATACAGAAGCGACGCTACTTAACGCTATCTCACTAACCCGGACAGAGGCGGCCGCCGCGTTCGGCAACGACACCGTGTATATGGAGAAGTACCTGGGTAACCCGCGGCACATCGAGTTTCAGGTACTCGCCGACCAACACGGCAATGCCATCCACTTGGGCGAGCGCGACTGTTCACTGCAACGGCGCCACCAGAAGGTCGTTGAAGAATCGCCAGCCCCCGGAATCTCGGACAAGTTGCGACGAAGAATTGGGGAGCGCTGCGCCGAGGCCTGCCGCAACATCGGTTATAGGGGCGCAGGTACCTTTGAGTTTCTTTATGAAGACGGTGAATTCTATTTCATCGAAATGAACACACGCATACAGGTTGAACACCCAGTGACGGAAATGATTACCGGCATCGACATTGTACGAGAACAACTGCGGATTGCCGCCGGAGAGAGATTGGCTTACCGGCAAAAAGACATCACTTTTAGCGGGCACGCCATCGAATGCCGCATCAATGCAGAGGATCCATCCAGCTTTCTCCCGTCGCCGGGATGTATCGTGCAGTACCATCAGCCCGGCGGGCCCGGTATACGCGTGGACTCCCACATCTACAACAATTATTCGGTGCCACCGTATTATGATTCGTTAATCGCAAAACTTATCGCGCATGGTGATACGCGCGAGTTGGCGATGGCACGTATGCGTGTCGCACTATCAGAAATGGTTGTCGAGGGTATCAAGACCAACATACCCATGCATGAAGACATCATGTCCGACGCAGCGTTTCAGACAGGTGGCGTCAATGTCCATTACCTCGAAAAGAAGTTGGGGTTATAGAAATAGAAGTTGAGACGGCCATGTCTACCTGGCCGTGGCGCAAGTTGTCGGCTTGCCCCTTGAAGGTGGCGAAATCCATGCCCTGGCTACAACTCAAGCTGGAAGCAGATAAGAATCGGGTGGAACAGATAATCCAGGTGCTCGATGAATGTGGCGCACTCTCAGTGACGGTTGAAGACAAAGGCCAGCACGCACAATTCCAAGAACAAAGTGACACTGCCGTTTTCTGGACCCACAACCGTATTACCGGCCTGTTCCCCGCTAACGCCGATGTTGCCGCCATCATGCAACAGATAGAACAGCATACCGGCGCCGCTCCCGCCTACAGCGTAGATACGCTGCCAGATCGCGACTGGGAACTGGCTTGGCAAGCAGAATACCGGCCGCTACAGATAAGCACAAAACTCTGGATATGTCCGAGCTCCTCGACCCCACCGCAACCAGCCGCAACTAATGTCTACATCGACCCGGGTTTGGCTTTTGGTTCCGGCACCCATCCCACCACACGTTTGTGTCTAGAGTGGCTGGCGGAGCGGGATATCGTTAACAATGACGTCATCGATTACGGCTGCGGGTCTGGGATCCTTGCCATCGCGGCGTTAAAGCTTGGCGCTCGACGTGCATGGGGCATAGATAATGATGCACGCGCGCTTCAGGCTAGCCAGGAAAATGCGGTTCACAATGCTGTCGCAGGGTGCTATCAGAGCCTCGCACCCGAATCGTTGCCACCACGACTACAAGCCGACATCGTTTTGGCCAACATCCTCGCGCAACCCTTGATGGCGCTCGCCCCTAGGCTAACCACACTAGTCAGAAACGGTGGACATCTCATTCTCTCGGGACTACTGGAATCTCAGGCAAGCGCCGTCTGCGCCTGTTATGCGCAGGAATTAGTGATACAGGCGCAGGTACAACGTGAAGATGCGCAAGGATATCGCTGGGTTATGCTGGCGATGTCTAGGCGCCATCCTGCGGAATAAATGAAAAAAACACTCCACACCCTGTGTCCGGCGTGCGGTACCACTTTTGCGCTCACGTCGGCGCAATTGAAGGCGCGAAAAGGCCTAGTCCGATGCGGGCGCTGTTCGCAGGTCTTTCGCAGCGATCGGCACCTGGTGGACACGCCACCGAGCGAGGAAAAGGCCCAGAAACGAGACACGACTAAGCAAACGCCGGAACCAGAGCAAAAGAAACAGGCACTTAAACAGAAACAAACCCCAACCAAACGGGTCAAATTGGCCCAGCGTGGCGACGATGATTCAGACTCATCGTTGCAGCAAGAGTTTGTCAGTGCCGACGTCGCCCAATTGTTGAGTGGAAAACGGCGATGGCGGGTAGCCCCCCTGGTGTGGCTGATGGGGGCGGTGGTCTTGTTTGTCGTATTACTCGGGCAAATCGTTTATTTCTACCCCACCGAACTCGCCCGCTACCCGCAATTAGTGCCCTTGGTAACCCGTGTATGCGCCTCGCTCGGTTGCGAGGTTCAAGCCAAACAAGATGTAGGGCTAATAGAAATCCTGCGGACCACAGTCGGGCCACACCCTAAACAGGAACAAGCGCTGCGCGTTCGCGCTGCCCTCGTTAATCGTGCTGACTTTCCGCAGCCCTTTCCGCTGATGGAAATTACGCTGACCAACAACACCGGTGAAGTCATCGCGCGACGTACATTTTCGCCCACCGAATACCTTAGATCTGCCGACGTCGGCGATAACATGACTCCCAATGTCGTTGTTGACAGTCTGTTAGACATCAGTAATCCCGACCCCAACCCTGGTGGCTACGAGATTCGGTTGCTAGGGCGATAAAATTTTATCATGCCCTCTCTATTCCAGTTTAGAGTTGCTCTATTTCAGCAACCATCTTTGATTGCGAATCAATCAGTTCAAACAGATCGTTTGCGTCGCCACCTTTTTTGGTTATGATGCGGCCCTTTCCCTCTGCGATTCTGGACAACAACAACGATGCAGATCGGGCCGTATACATTGAAGAACAATCTGTTTCTGGCGCCTATGGCGGGCGTCACGGATAGACCGTTCCGCCAGTTATGTAAGCAGGTAGGGGCGGGCATGGCGCCATCCGAAATGGTGTCGTCCAATTCATTACTCTGGGGCAGTGAGAAAACACTACGGCGCGCAAATCACGAGGGTGAATTAGAGCCTCGGTCGGTACAGATTGCGGGCGCGGACCCCCGCATGATGGCTGATGCAGCTAAGTATAATGTCGATCGCGGCGCCCAGATCATCGATATCAATATGGGTTGTCCGGCCAAGAAGGTGTGTAATGTCATGGCCGGTTCCGCGTTGCTGCAAGATGAGCCGTTAGTGGCAAGGATTCTGGCAGCAGTGGTTGGGGCAGTAGCGGTACCGGTTACCCTGAAAATCCGTACTGGTTGGGATACTGCCCACCGTAACGGCGTTACCATCGCCCGCACCGCCGAGGACAGCGGTATTCAGCTATTAGCAGTCCACGGACGTACCCGCGCTTGCCTTTATCGGGGAGATGCCGAATACGATACGATTGCGGCGATCAAGGCGGCAGTAGGGATCCCCGTTATCGCCAACGGCGATATAACTAGCCCCGAGAAAGCGGCCTTCGTACTGCAACACACCGGTGCCGACGGCATCATGGTCGGTCGTGCCGCCCAAGGACGGCCATGGATTTTTAGGGAAATCGATCATTTTCTGAAGACAGGATGCAGACGTCCCGCGCCCTCAGTTGCCGAGGTAAGGGATACGCTGGTCGGGCACCTAAACAATCTGTATTCGTTCTACGGTGAGCATACCGGGGTCAGGGTGGCGCGCAAGCACATCTCTTGGTATAGCAAGGGACACCCCGGCAGCGCCGTTTTCCGGCAGACCGTCAATCGCGTCGACAGCGCGAAAGAACAACTCGCCATGACGCGTGCATTCTTCGCCCGTCAGCTAGAACGCGTGGAGCTCGCGGCATGACAACCGGTAGCGAAGGACCGCTGGCAGCGTGCGTCAAGAGCGCACTTGAACGCTACTTCCGCCAATTGGATGGCGAACAGGCGACCGATCTTTATGATATGGTGCTCGCGCAAATGGAAAAACCGTTGCTCGAAATGGTCATGAACCATGCCGGCAGCAACCAGTGCAAAGCAGCGGAGATGCTTGGCATCAATCGCAACACCTTGCGCAAGAAACTCAAGTTCCATGGTCTTAGCAACGGCATACCACGCAAAAAGACCAGACGAAAGAAATAGTCCGTCTGCAGAGCGGTGGTTCGCAACTGCCACAAAATTGTCGCCGAACTTGTATTTGCTAAAGATTCTTCGGCCTAAATATCCATGCCGGCAATAAAGCGCGCCATAATCAGCGTTTCCGACAAGCGCGGTGTCGTCGAGTTCGCGCGCGAACTCACAAACTTCCGTGTAGATATCCTATCCACGGGAGGAACCGCTAAACTGCTTGCTGATAACAACGTCAGCGTCACCGAGATTTCCAATTACACTGGCTCGCCGGAAATGCTCGATGGTCGACTTAAGACCTTACACCCCAAGATCCATGGTGGTGTGCTTGCGCGACGCGATCTCCAAGACCACATGCAAGCGTTGCAAACTCACAATATCGAACCTATCGATCTTGTGGTCGTGAACCTATATCCGTTTGAGCAAACTATAGCGAGAGAGGATTGCGACCTCCGTCTGGCCATTGAAAACATTGATATCGGCGGACCTACCATGTTGCGCGCGGCGGCAAAAAACCATGATGCGGTTACCGTAGTGGTGGACCAGGCCGATTACGCTGTTATCGTTGATGAAATGAAACGCTATAGCGGCGGAGTAAGTGATAGCAGTCGCTTCAAGCTGGCGGTGAAGGCATTCGAACATACTGCACATTACGATGGTGTGATCGCCAACTACCTCAGCCGGTGGCAGTTGGATGCGAAAGGTGATAGCAACGAACTCGATTTTGGTACTAGCTATAGCGTGCAGTTCACCAAGGCGTTAGACCTGCGCTATGGCGAAAATCCGCATCAGAAGGCGGCCTTCTACGTGGAACGGCGAGCCCCAAGCGGCACCGTCGCGACTGCCAGGCAACTCCAGGGTAAGGCGTTGTCGTATAACAATATCGCCGACACCGATGCCGCGCTCGAATGTGTACGCGCATTTTCTAACCCAGCTTGCGTTATCGTTAAGCACGCCAACCCGTGCGGTGTCGCTATCGCAAACAATGTCGCACTCGCCTACGATCGTGCCTTCCAGACCGACCCGACCTCGGCCTTTGGTGGCATTATCGCGTTCAATCAACCGTTAGACGCGCAGACCGCGCAGTCGATTATCGATCGCCAGTTCGTAGAGGTAATTGCGGCCCCCAAGGTTGACCACGGCGCCCGCCAAGTCCTAGCGAGCAAGGACAATGTTCGGGTGATGGAATGTGGAATCACCGACGCCGATCGAACCGAAGGGTTTGACTACAAACGTGTGGCTGGCGGTCTGCTGGTTCAAGATCGAGATCGCGGTACGGTGGGAGCCACGGATCTAGAAACGGTTAGTGCGCGCAAACCGACTGATCGCGAGTTAGAGGATTTGCTATTTGCCTGGCGGGTCGTCAAGTTCGTGAAATCCAACGCCATCGTCTATGCGCGCGATGGACAAACCATTGGCATTGGTGCCGGACAGATGAGTCGGGTAGTGAGTAGCCGCATTGCCAGCATCAAGGCGGCGGACGCACATCTTACGGTTAAGGGCGCGGTGATGGCGTCTGATGCCTTCTTCCCGTTCCGTGACGGGCTGGATCAAGCGGCGGAAGCGGGTATCAGCGCCGTTATTCAGCCGGGTGGTTCGGTACGCGACAAAGAGGTAATCGCCGCCGCCGACGAGCATGGTATCGCCATGGTGTTTACCGGCATGCGCCATTTTAGGCACTAGGCACGGTCACCAACATGAAAATCCTAGTTATCGGAAGTGGCGGTCGGGAGCATGCGCTGACCTGGAAGGTGGCGCAGTCACCAGCGGTTAGTGAGGTCTATGTCGCGCCCGGTAATGCCGGCACCAGACTGGAACCGAAGGCCAGCAATGTCCCAATCCAAGCCAGCGATGTCGATGGACTACTGCAACTAGCGCAACGCCAACGGATCGATCTCACCATAGTGGGTCCCGAGGCGCCGCTAGTGGCCGGTATCGTCGATCGCTTTCAAACGGCCGAGCTTGCCTGCTTTGGACCAAGCAAAGCGGCGGCGCGGCTCGAGGGCTCCAAGGCCTTCAGCAAGGATTTTCTAGCGCGTCACAACATTCCGACCGCGGCGTACCGGAGTTTCACAGATCTCAAAGCGGCCACGGCTTATATCGAGGCCCAGGGTGCTCCCATCGTCATCAAGGCGGATGGGCTGGCCGCGGGCAAGGGTGTGGTACTGGCCGAGACTATACCCCAGGCAATCGATGCGGCGCGCAATATGCTAAGCGGTGATGCATTTGGTGATGCCGGCCGCAGCGTGGTGGTGGAGGAATTCCTGCGTGGCGAGGAGGCGAGCTTTATCGTCATGGTGGACGGCAGACGCGCCTTGCCGTTCGCCACCTCCCAGGACCACAAGGCACGCGACGACGGTGATCGAGGCCCCAACACCGGCGGTATGGGTGCGTACTCGCCGGCGCCGGTGGTCACAGAGGGACTGCAGGCACGAATAATGGCCGAGGTTATCGAACCGACGGTGCAGGGCATGGCCGCCGAAGGTCATCCTTACACCGGCTTTCTTTACGCCGGTCTGATGATCACGGCTGATGGCACACCAAGGGTATTGGAGTACAACTGTCGGTTTGGCGACCCTGAGGCGCAGCCCGTTCTGTTGCGTCTTAAGTCCGATCTGGTGGCACTAATCGTTGCCGCCTTGCGCGGACAACTGGATAGCATGACAATCGACTGGGATCCACGGGTTGCGCTAGGGGTGGTGATGGCATCCGGCGGTTACCCTGGTAGCTATAGCAAGGGTTACGTGATCAGCGGATTGACCTTAAACGATGACAATTCCCAGAAGGTGTTTCACGCCGGTACCCGCGAACGCGATGGACAAATCGTTACCGAAGGCGGGCGCGTGTTATGTGCCACCGCACTTGGCGAAACCGTGACTAGCGCGCAAACCAAGGCCTACAAACTGGCACAACGGATTAATTGGAAGGACGTATACTACCGCCACGACATCGGCTATCGCGCCATCGCCCGCGAATCTACGACGTAACCACAATATCAGAGAGGCTTGGAAGTGGCTAAACCATTTGTTGCTGTAATCATGGGCTCCAATTCAGATTTGCCGACAATGCAAAAGACGTTGGAGGTTCTGGACAAACTCGACATTCGCTACGAACTAAAGATTTCATCCGCCCACCGCACGCCGGGCATTACCCATGCCTACGTCAAAGATGCCGATAGCCGGGGCTGCGCGGTTTTTATCTCAGCCGCTGGTCTCGCCAATCATCTCTCCGGTACAGTCGCGGCCCTCACCCTGAAACCGGTCATCGGTGTGCCCATGGACGCCGGCCCCCTTAAAGGACAAGACGCCCTGCTGTCGACGGTACAAATGCCGGGCGGCATACCGGTCGCCTGCGTTGCCATCGGTAGCGCGGGTGCGAAAAATGCCGGCTACCTGGCCGCGCAGATCTTGGCGCTATCCGACCCCGATGTGGCAAAACGCCTTGCCGAGGACCGCGCGCAAACGGCGGCAGACATCGTCGCCCAAGACCAAGCGGTGAGGAAGAGACTGGAGAATTAAACCGCATTGTCGACGTCAGAGTTGGCCCAGGCCGCCAACGTATTGCAACAAGGCGGCATCGTTGCCTACCCGACTGAGTCTTGCTTTGGGCTCGGCTGCGATCCCGCTAACGAATCGGCGGTGTTGCGGCTTTTACGCTTGAAGGAACGAGACATCAAAACGGGGTTGATTCTCATTGCCGCCACGGTCGAGCAGTTGTCTCCCTACGCTGCAACATTCCCACGCAAGGCCTTGGTCACATGGCCCGGACCCTACACCTGGCTGCTGGAGCCGACCCCGAGCGCACCGGCTTGGATCACGGGTAATCATGACCGCATAGCCGTTCGCGTCACCTCGCACCCGCAGGCGGCGGCGCTCTGCCGCCAGGCCGGTATGGCGGTTGTGTCTACCAGCGCCAATCGCGCCGGCCAGCCATCTGCTAAGTCTCATGATGAGGTTTCGCGTTGTTTTGGCAATGAGATCGATTATGTCCTGCCAGGCGAGATTGGTAGTCTCGAAAGACCGACGCCGATCACCGACGGGGTAACCGGCGAAATCATTCGGCCAGGCTGAGGTAGTTCCCGTGGGCGCAGCTAATGTTGAGGCGGTAAGAGAATATCTGCTGGCGCTGCAAGAGCGCATCACGGCGACACTCGAACGTGAAGATGGCATCGGTCGCTTCCGCCAAGACAGTTGGCAACGCCCCGAAGGTGGTGGCGGGCAGACGCGCATCCTGACTAACGGTAACGTCTTCGAACAAGCGGGGGTCAACTTTTCGCATGTGCTCGGCAACAACTTACCACCGTCGGCCACCGCCCAACGGCCAGAACTGGCCGGCCGCAGCTTCGAGGCCCTGGGCGTATCACTTGTCATCCATCCGCATAACCCGTACGTGCCAACCTCGCACTGCAATGTACGCTTTTTTATCGCCAGCAAAGCAGACGTGGAACCCGTATGGTGGGTTGGTGGCGGCTTTGATCTCACGCCCTACTACGGTTTCGAAGACGACGCCCTACATTGGCACCAGCAGGCGAAAGCGGCCTGTGATCCATTCGGCAAGGACTATCACGTGCGATTTAAGAAATGGTGCGATGAGTACTTTTTTATCAAGCACCGTAACGAGCCACGCGGCATTGGTGGTCTCTTCTTTGACGATCTAAACGAAATCAGCTTCGATCACTGCTTTGGGTTTATGCAGAGCGTTGGCGATCACTTCCTACCGGCCTATCTGCCCATCGCCCAGCGACGCAAAGACACCCCCTACGGCAAGCGCGAGCGTGATTTTCAGTGTTACCGTAGGGGCCGTTATGTCGAGTTCAATTTGGTGTATGACCGCGGTACCTTGTTTGGCCTGCAATCCGGCGGTCGCACCGAATCGATCTTGATGTCGCTGCCACCGCAGGTAAGTTGGCGCTACGACTGGCGACCCGAACCTGGATCGCCGGAAGCGAAGTTGTATGAGATATTCTTGAAACCGAGGGATTGGTTGTAAACTAGCTAAGCTGACGACTCGTGTCTAAACAAACTGCTATACGCATTATGGGCTAGGCGGAAATCCCCAGGAGAGCCTTGATGAAGCCATGTCAGCCCTTTCGCTAAATACCGGCTTGGCCCGGGTCCTTAAGGCACTGCGTCGGGCGACTTACTATTGTCGATCGCCGGCCAGCGCTCTTGTGCAGTCGGTAGTGGTGTTTCCTTGCCGGTCATGCGTTCGACGGCAATCGTGTAGACCGTAACCTCGTCCAGCCGCGGGAAGAAGCCTTTGGGGCGATCCCAGTAGGGATCACCATACTTCTTCATCAATGCATCGAAGAAGGCCTTCTTCTCGTCTCGATCTTCGACGATTCGGATTTCACCAAATACGACCACACTGCGATAAGCAACCGAAGTGTCACATTCAAAGCGTCCATAGGGGAAGATTTCGCCGGGGCCGTCGACTTCGAAGCAGACTCTGGCATCGTTGTCGACATTGTTGCGCAAGTGCCCGCGCACGCGAGTATTGTGAACCCAGATCGCATCATTCATCCACACGTACAGTAACGGCACAATGTAAGGCCACCCATCGGCATCGACAGTTGCCAAATGACCGGAATACGCCTGCGCGAGCATGTCGCGCGTGCGCTCCTCGGACATCAATTTATCTGCCCGTCTAACCTTTGGTGCATTGCTCATCGCAAGTACTTTCTATCTCAAACAATCATGCTACTAATTGACATAAATCTCAATTCGTTCCTTTCCTTTCCCTGGGTTCTTGCGCTTTAATTTCATGTCTCCGATTTCGCCAGTCTTCTTCAGGTGCGTGCCACCACACGGGACCCGCGCGAATCCTTCAATTTCCCAGTATCGCCATTGGTTTTGCTTATTACTGAACGCGCTGATTATCTCCTTATCTGCTTTAACGATTGCGAGCGCCTTTTCTTTTACGGATGGTAATGTTTGCGCAATACTCCCTTGCCACTCAAAGTCTATGCGTGCTTTGTCTTGCGCGATGTGCGCGCCGACTTTTTCGATGGACGCGAAATTCTGATATACCAATTCAAGTACAAGTTCTGCGGCAAGATGCAATCGCATAAGCTTGTAGCGTCGTTCCCAATCTATTTCTATGCAGATGACATCGCCTGGTCTTAGGTCGTGGTTCGCTTCTAACGTATAAACGATGTCTTTGCCTTCCTTACGCGCCTGGAGAACGCGCATACCCCCAATCGTGCCATGATCGCTTTCTTGACCGCCAGAAAGCGCATAAAAGATGGTTTCCTCGACCGTAACGTCAGCCCCATCGACACTGGCAATGCGTGTTTCGAGTCGAGTTAAGTAAGGATCTTCCCAAAAAATCTTGTTTGTCATGATTTGGCGCTTAGTCGGCCTCGCACGACACCAAATGATCGACGGGGATGTGTCGCTCTTCCTTTGTCTTTGTACAGCGATCGAACGTCTTGATTGCCCAGATCCAATCCGGTCCCAATGTACCCTCGGGCAATCCCCGCTCGAACACGTAAGTGATACGGTTCGATCTACCGTAAGCGCCAGATGATCCACCATGCACGAAAACACTACCTCCCGTACTTCCACCACTACGGCGGCCAACGCCAATGGAAATACGCCCCCCGCCCGAACGTTTGGGCTTGATCTTTCGTGGTTTAAGCTTCTTACCTTCGGGACTTATTAGGCGCAACGCCTTGAATCTCGAACAGCTACCGTACCTGACAGGTTCCATTTTCAACAATAACGCTTCATCACCACGAGAAACGGTTGTATCGAAAGAAGCATCACCAAGTACGAGCGGACAGCCTTGCACCGGTTGATTCGATACCTGGATGGTTTGCGCCGAACTAGATGTGCCTGCCGCCGTAAATACGATAACCGAACCGAAAGATAACAACCATTTCGTACGTGAGCTCGATCTCAACACGTTATGTTCTGTTTTCTTGCAATTGTTTCTGTAGAGACGCGAGGTCTCCAAGCACCCAAAGATTCGCCACCTTGTCGCCTCTGAAGGTAAACAGCGCGCAGCTGTTCCAACTTACCCGTTGTTGCGTCGGCGAATAGCCCAGAAATTCTCCTTTGTGTATACCGGTAAATTTCATTTTCGCAAAGACTTTATTCGATTCAGATACGAGCTCCTCGATGATGCATCGGTACTCGCCCAACGCATCGTGCACCATATCTACATACTCGGCGAACCCTGCATGGCCTCGCTTCTCTTGGCCCAAGGATCCACGAAACGCAAAATCTTCATGCAGAACCGACGGAATCTGGTCATTGTCGTGGGCATCCCATAGGACCCTGTAAAACTTTTTCACCTGTTCTTTGTGAATGCCCATTTATCTAGCCGTAACTTAATACAAGCTCAAAATTAGTCCAATCGAACTTCCATGTGCCGACCATCTTGTACCCGAAACCGCCACGCGTGGCGACCCACCGACTTGAGTGACGAGGAAACCGGCGCCGGTAGCGTAACGCGGGTGAGTTCGCGCAGCCCACTCGAAGACCATTCTAAGAGTATCAATGAACGCCGTAACTGATCGGGGACCAGTAGCCGATCACGATCGCTTCCTGATACCACCTGCCCGAGGCCAAGTTCGGTGCTGCCAATGCGGTGCGTACTCACACCCCCGACCTTGGCAAACTGGGACAATGTCGGCAGCGTGAAGTGATATAGACGCAAGATACCGCCTATATGAGGCGTGGCTACCAGGGCTATATCGAGGCGACCATCGGCGTCGAAATCCCCAACACCTACTGGGTTTAGCCACCGGTTTGGGCGGCCGAGAAAGGGTGTCGCGGCACGTCGCATGAGGCACCCATCCACGACCCCATAGACAGTGAGCGACGCGCCGAGATGTGTATCACTTTCGACAACAAGGATTTCATCTTTGTTATCACCGTCCAGGTCCGCTAGCCGCGGCTCCAAGTCTTCAAACACGCGCTCGGCGGGAAGCTCGACACTTAATGATCTGCCATCACGCATCTCTATCATTAATCGCGACGCCTCCAAATCATCCCCCAGCACGCCGTGTTGATATCGATTGGTCGCGCCCGCGAGCCAAACCACGGCGATATCCCTAACACCGCTCACCACGCGACTTTGGGGTAGCTGCCCCGGTTTTTCCATGGCAACGAATTCCCGCGGGAATGGCGCGATTTCGCGGGCCGTAAGCGAACTGGCCATCGCCAGACTGGATTTCCCGAGGCTAAGCAATATTGGAAATACTAAGGAAGGGCGCGTCACACCGATTCTATTCGTGGAGGGCGCTACCTCTCACGGTTCTTTTGCCACTGGTCGTTGCTGGACATCGACCGGCCTGGAGCAGGGCTTTATGGAGCGTTTCCCTCACCTGTCTTTAGGCCCTGGAACGTCTATGAGATATGAACAATTGAAACCCGTCGGTGAAACTTCCCGATTTGCTTCTTGCTGATATCGTTGTCAGACAAGACGCTCTGCATTTCGCGGTGACTAGTCGCAGTCGCGACGCCACTAAGTGCTAAAGTACTCGAGCTAACGCGACGAATCAACTAGCGGCCTGACTCTATAAGTGGACGACGTGCACGGCAGGGATTGTTCTGACGTACATGGAGGCACTAATGCCGCGGACGCAGGCGCGGCCAGGTAGACACGTCTTTTGCAACCCACTACGCTGTCAGTATGGACACAGAGACTGCGATGCCGCGTACGCAATACGTACCTTATGTTTTGGCAATATTGCTGTTGCTGGTTATCGCCGCATCACGTCCCGTCGTAGCGGCTCCCGTTATCATGCTGCTCGAACACGTGGAAGAGGGAAAGCGCATTAGCACGAAAATCGAGGCTGTAGCCGACCTAAAGGCATCACCTCATGCCGGCAAGGGGCAGCTAAGTTTCGCCATCCTTCCCGGCGACGCGCTCACTACCAAACAACGTCCAAACGACAGGATCGTGCATTTGTTCCGGCAGGTGGGGCTCGAGCGCGTGCCGCTATGCACGGTTAGCGTTCGCTACTTTAGGGATCGCAACATCCAGTGGCTGCCCCACTTCCAACTCAATCAGGAACCGTTGTTTATCCGAAAGGATAAGCGTTGGGTACCGCTTACCACGGTGAAGGGGATAGCAACACTGATCGTGCTCACCAGCAGTACGCTACCTAATATAGAAGGCTACTACCCGTCGCTAGAGTTTGGCCTAACTACGGGTCTGACATTTATTGATTCTTGGGTAGTACGCTAGCGTTTCTTCGCCAACTCTTTGAACGACGCCAAAATGTCGATGGGCAGTGGAAATACGATAGTGGAGCTCTTCTCGCCAGCAATTTCCGTCAGCGTCTGCATATAGCGCAGTTGCAGCGCCTCCGGCCTGGCGCTGATCAACTCCGCCGCCTGTACCAGCTTCGCCGCCGCCTGCAGCTCACCCTCGGCGTGGATCACCTTGGCGCGGCGTTCGCGCTCGGCTTCCGCTTGCTTGGCGATAGCCCGCACCATGGTCGGATCGATGTCGACGTGTTTGATCTCGACACTGATTACCTTTATGCCCCAGACATCGGTTTGGATGTCCAGCACCTGTTGGATATCGGCGTTGAGCTTGTCGCGTTCGGCCAGCATTTCGTCGAGCTCGTGCTTGCCGAGCACCGACCGTAACGTTGTCTGCGCGAGCTGGCTGGTAGCGGCGAAGAAATCCTCGACCTGGACAATGGCCCTCTGTGGGTCGACAACCCGAAAATACACCACCGCATTGACCTTGACCGAAACGTTATCGCGCGAGATCACGTCCTGCGAGGGCACATCCATCACAATGGTACGCAAGTCGACGCGCACCATCTGTTGTATGCCTGGGATGATGATGATTAGCCCGGGTCCTTTAACCTTCTGAAAGCGTCCAAGCCAAAACACCACTGCCCGCTCATACTCGCGCAAGATACGGATAGCTGCGAACAGAAAAATTGCAACAAGACCAATGCCCAATGCCCAACCTATGAAACCACCGCCGCCCATATCAGCCCTCCTTCGGAGTTTCTGGTTCAACGACTAGGGTCAATCCGTCCATAGCCGTAACTTTAACCCTTTGACCACGCTTTAGTGGCGTTTGTGTGCGCGCGTTCCAACTTTCGGCGTGGACGCGCACTCTGCCTTCGGTCTTAAACGACTCGAGCGCCTCGCCGGCGCTGCCGATCATTTCTTCCTGCCCACTTACTACCTGTCGCCTATGGGCTCTGAGGGTCAACGCGGCGACGCTGCCGAAGATGACGGCACCAACCGCCGCCACTGTGATGATAATCGGCCAAGATACGCCGTAACCCGGGACTTCAGTATCGATCAGCATAATAGAACCGACCACAAACGCGATCGCGCCTCCGATACCCAGCGCCCCAAAACTGGGGGCAAACGCCTCACCAATCATGAACACAATGCCAAGCAGGATCAACGCGAGGCCGGCATAGTTTATCGGTAGCACCTGTACCGCATAGAGGCCGAGTAACAGGCATATGCCGCCGATTACCCCTGGTAGTACGAAGCCTGGGTTTAGGAGTTCATAGAGCAGGCCCATGACCCCGAGCATCATCAGTATCGGGATCACGGTCGGATCGGTGATGATGGACAGCAAGCGGTTACGCCAATCAGGCTCGATGCGCGTGACCATGGCCGCTTTAGTCTTAAGCTCGATCTCATTACCGAGCACCGTAACCTTACGGCCATCGATTTTTTCTAGCAGGTCGGCGACATCTTTGGCAAGTAGGTCGGCCACGTTTTTCTTTACCGCCTCTTCCGCCGGCAGGCTAACGCCCTCGCGCACTGCCTTCTCGGCCCATTCGACATTACGCCCACGCATTTGGGCGAGGCCGCGGATGTAGGCGGCGGCATCATTGATGATCTTTTTCTCCATGGCATCGCCCTTCACTGCCGGGGCTTCTTGTTTTTTCTTAGTGTCTTTATCGTCGCCCTTTTTGTCGTCTTCTTTGGCAGTCTCGTCTTTGCCCGTTGGCTCGGGTGGCTTAGGTACGCCACCTGGCGATGGACCGCCGATGCGCACGGGGGTGGCAGCGCCCAAGTTGGTGGCGGGCGCCATGGCGGCAATGTGGCTGGCGTAGAGAATGTAAGTACCGGCGCTGGCCGCCCGCGCACCGCTGGGGCCAACAAAGACCGCGACGGGGATGGGCGACGCGATGATATCTTGAATAATATCGCGCATAGCAACATCAAGCCCGCCCGGCGTGTCCATGCGCAAGACTACCAACATGGCGTTCATGTCGTGCGCCTTTTTCAGCCCGCGATGAACATAGTCTGCGGTGGCGGGACCGATGGGACCATCGATACCGAGCAACACCACCGGTGACGCTTGTTTCTGGGCCTCTCCCAGAATGAACAACGGCCAACCGATTAGGAGAAGAAACAATGCGATGCGTATGCGTCGCCAGTTCATTGACACCATACGAGCTTTGACCTCAGTCCTTCTGCCGCCGGCAGTTGACGCCGGGCATGCAGTAGAAATTATCTGACCACGAATCTAGCAAAACAGCAAGAAAACGCGCCAAAAAGTACGGTTGTATTCAGCCGATCGACGGTTTACGTCGTGGCGCCGTGCGCTCGTTCGGGGTTAGGCGCTCGGTCCGGCGGGTATCCGATGGCTGCGGCGTCGATTGGCGTTGCGCGGGCGAGGCCGATTTATTATGCGAAGCTGCCCCGTTGGCATCGCGATTGTGGACAGATTTTCGTTTCTTTCTGCGCGGATCGGCTCGACCACCGTTATCGCGGGGCGGTCTCTTGCCGGGTTGTCGTCGTGATCGATACGCCCGCGATGCGGGTGGTGCTAACTCCGGCAACAATTCTGTGTTTATGCGTTCCACCGGCAAACTGTGATCGATATAGGCTTCGATCTCCATCAGCGAATACGCATATTCCTCACACACAAAGCTAATGGCATCGCCACTATTCCCGGCCCGCGCCGTGCGGCCGATTCGATGTACATAGTCTTCCGCATCCTGCGGCAAATCGTAGTTGAACACATGGCTTACGTCGGGGATATGTAGCCCGCGAGCCGCAACGTCGGTCGCGACCATCACTGGGAGCTCACCTTGGGTAAACTGCTCCAACAGACGGAGCCGTTGTATTTGTGGGACATCGCCAGTCAGCGTCTCGGCATTAAAGCCATTGCCGCGCAACCACGCACTGACGCGCTCGGCTGCACCTTTGGTGTTGGTGAACACAAGGCTGCGCAAAGGGTCCATGCTCCTTAATAGCCCAACAAGGAGGCGCATCTTTTCCGAGTTGGCTGGGTGATACACAACTTGTTTTACCGTATCCACCGTTACCTTATCGGGTTCGATCCGCACAAACTCCGGGTTGTTCATGTGCTCGTAGGCGAGCTCCATTACGCGATAAGACAGCGTCGCCGAGAACAACATTCCTAGACGCTGCGTCGGGCGTGGCATGCGGCGCAGTACATAGCGAATGTCCTTAATGAAACCAAGATCAAACATGCGATCGGCTTCATCCAACACCACCACTTGCACCGCCTTTAGGTCGAACACACCCTGCTTGAAGTAGTCGATCAGTCGCCCCGGGGTTCCGATGAGTACATCGACACCGAGGCTCAATTGGTTTCGCTGGGATTCATAGCCGGTGCCGCCGTAAACGAGCCCGAGTTTAAAGTCCACATATTTTCCCAGGGTGACGGCATCGCGGTGGATCTGTACCGCAAGTTCGCGGGTGGGGGCCAGAATGATTGCCCGCGGTTGGGTGAGGCCACGTTTCGTATCCGCCGGTCGCGTCAGTAAATAGTTAAACAGCGCGAGCAGGAATGCCGCGGTCTTACCCGTGCCCGTTTGTGCTTGTCCGGCCACATCGTGCCCAGCCAACGCCAATGGTAGGGCTTGCGCTTGAATCGGGGTACAGACCTCGAAACCGGCGTCGGCGACACCTTGTTTTACGGCTTGCGATAACTGCAGGTCGGCGAATGCAGTACTAGCGGGTTGCTCGCTCATGCAGTGCAATAACGGCTACTTTCGCCGTAATTATGAGAGTATGCGATTGTCATTTTGTCCTCAATTGTCAGTATAAGCACATACCGTGATCGGTACCTGCTGGCCACGAAAAACGGCAAAATAGAGCGAACGGGGACCGGCTGCAATCTCGGCGTTGCGGGCTCTGTGGATGGAGATGGGCGATACGATGGAATTGCAATTAGGAAATTCGGCCCAATACATAACTACTTATGATTATAGTCTCCTTCTGGAATTGATTCTGTCAGCATGATCGCTCAATATACCCGACCCCAGTCATATATGGAGGCATTCCAGCTATGAGTCAAGGGATCGTCCACATTACCGATCATTCTTTCGAAGACGAAGTACTGAGATCCGATGACCCAGTGCTGGTGGACTACTGGGCCGAATGGTGCGGCCCGTGCAAGATTATTGCCCCCGTGCTTGAAGAAATCGCCACCGAATACGAGGGCAAGCTCAAGGTCGCCAAGCTGAACATCGACGAAAACCCCGATACGCCGCCGAAATACGGCATTCGCGGCATCCCAACCCTGATGCTGTTCAAGAACGGGAACGTGGAAGCAACCAAGGTTGGCGCCGTCTCGAAGTCGCAGCTATCGGCCTTTATCGATGGCAATCTTTGACCTGGTGCCATGCGTTTTTCACACTAGACGCCACTGGCGGCAGGTGCTAAGGTAACTTTAAGAGCTGACTAAATACCGTATTAGTTTCGTAACTCTCAGCTAAGCAGACCCCATTCTATTCCCAGACGTCCCAGCAGGACACCATATTCCAGTGCTATGGCGCTGATCACCCAACCGTGTATTGCCTATCATGATGACCCTTTCTGAACTGAAGAAAAAACCCGCCACCGACCTAGTAGACATGGCGGCCGCCCTCGACCTGGAAGGCGGTGGCCGCATGCGCAAACAAGACCTGATCTTCGCCATTCTCAAGGCACAGGCGAAGAAAGGTGAGGACATTGTCGGCGAAGGTGTGGTCGAGACTCTGCAAGATGGATTTGGGTTTCTGCGTTCGGCCGATGCCTCCTATTTGGCAGGACCGGACGACATCTACGTAAGTCCCAGCCAAATACGCCGGTTTAGCCTGCGGACGGGGGATACCGTAAAGGGCAATATTCGACCGCCCAAGGAGTCGGAGCGCTATTTCGCATTGCTGCGGGTCGAACAGGTTAACGAACAAACCCCGGAGGACGCGAAACATAAAACCCTATTCGAAAACCTCACGCCGCTGCACCCCGACGAACACCTAGTACTTGAACGTGACAATGAGTCAGCCGAAAACTTGACGGCGCGAGTGATCGATATGATCGCACCCATCGGCAAGGGCCAGCGTGGCCTGCTGGTGTCGTCACCCAAGAGCGGCAAGACCGTCATGCTTCAGAACATTGCCCACGCGATTGCCGCCAACCATCCGGAGATCTCGCTGATGGTCTTGCTTATCGATGAGCGGCCGGAAGAGGTGACGGAGATGGTGCGCTCGGTACGGGGTGAAGTGATCTCGTCGACATTCGACGAAGCCGCCTCACGCCATGTGCAGGTGGCCGAGATGGTCATTGAGAAGGCGAAGCGACTGGTCGAACACAAACAAGATGTTGTGATCCTACTGGATTCGATCACCCGGCTTGCGCGCGCCTACAATACGGTGGCACCGGCGTCGGGTAAGGTGCTCACGGGCGGTGTGGACGCCAACGCATTAAAGGGCCCGAAACGATTTTTTGGTGCCGCCCGCAACATCGAGGAGGGCGGCAGTCTAACCATATTGGCGACGGCATTGATCGAAACCGGCTCCAAGATGGACGACGTCATCTACGAGGAGTTCAAGGGCACCGGCAACATGGAAATCCACATGGATCGGCGCTTGGCCGAAAGACGCAGTTATCCCGCGATCAATATCAATAGATCCGGTACGCGCCGCGAGGAGCTGCTGATCGAACCGGCTACACTGCAAAAGATCTGGATACTGCGCAAATTACTACACCAAATGGATGAGCTCGAGGCATCGGAATTTCTACTGGACAAACTCAAAGCAACCAAGAACAATGCGCAGTTCTTCGAGTCGATGAAGCGCTAACGGACAATCCCGGTTACGAGACAGAAACATGAAGGCGAATATCCATCCTAAATACACGGAAATGAAGGTGACTTGCTCATGCGGCAATTCATTCACGACCCGCTCCACCCTGGGCCATGACATGCAGATTGACGTGTGCGCATCTTGTCACCCTTTCTATACGGGCAAGCAAAAAATCATGGATACGGCCGGTAGGGTAGAGAAATTCCGTCAAAAATACGGCCTTAAGAAGTAATCCGCGCGAAACTCCAGTACCAAAGGGTGTCACAATCTGACGCCCTATTTGTTGCAGCACCCCACGCCGTACGTAGGGCACCAGCCTCAGCCGCATGGTGATCAATCTCACTAGATCTAGCCACCGCCACAGCTATGCTTCCAGTGAAGTCTGGAGTCAGCCATCATGCTTAGACCTGCTGTGCTAATTGTCTTGTTGCTAGCAGCCGGTATCCACGGTTGCACCACCAACCCTATCACCGGCAAGAAGCAGCCAAGCCTGATGTCTGAGGAGCGCGAGATCGCCACTGGACGCGAGTTTGATCCCAAGATCCGCAAGCAATACGGCGTTTATGACGATCCTGAGTTACAGGCCTATGTGACCCGGGTTGGCAAGAAGCTCGCAGCGCAAAGCCACCGCACAGATTTGGTGTATCGTTTCACTGTCTTAGATTCCCCGGAGGTCAATGCCTTTGCGCTGCCCGGTGGCTACATCTACATAACCCGCGGCCTGATGGCCTATCTCAACTCCGAGGCAGAGCTAGCGGCGGTTCTCGGCCACGAGATCGGACACGTGACGGCCAAACATGCAATGCGCCAATACACCACCGCCACCGCGGCCAGCATTGGCTACACCATCGGTGCGCTCTTTATCCCCGAGCTGGCAAACCAGAACGCCGCCAACTTATTCAATGTACTTGGGTCGGCGCTCATCAGCGGTTACGGACGCGAACACGAGCTCGAGGCCGACCGTCTCGGGGCGGAATACCTGGCGCGGGGCGGTTACGATCCGCAGGCGATATTAGCGGTGCTGGGGGTCTTTAAGAACCAAGAAGAATTCGAGAAAGAGCGCGCCAAGATCGAAGGACGTGAGGCACGCGTCTATCACGGGGTGTTTGCCAGTCACCCGAGTGCCGACCAACGCTTACAGGAAGTAGTGGCGGAATCGAAACAATCGACGGCAGCGACCCCGCGGGTTGGACGAGACGAATTCTTGGCTCAAGTCGATGGCGTGTTATTCGGCGACAGCGTGCGCCAGGGTATACGTTATAACCAGAAATTCTTCCACAGCAAGCTTGGTTTTGCCCTTGAGTTTCCACCCGGCTGGCGCATTGAAAACCGTCCCAAACAGATCGAGGCCACTAGTCGTGATAGTAATGCGGTGATGGTTCTCACGGTGGAGGATCTCAATCGGCGCATCTCACCACGCGAGTTCATGCTCAAGCGGCTGCGCCTGAAGAAGCTTAAGCAAGAAGGCACGCTCACTGGAACAGACCTTGAAGGTTATACTGCTATCACTCGAGTCCATGGACTATTCGGTTTGCGCCACACCCGGGTTACGGTTGTCTACTTTAACGACAAGGCCTACATATTTCATGCTACCGGGAAAACCGACTCGGCCTTCCAAGCCGCCGATGAATTGTTTCTGCAGACGGCGCGCAGCCTCCATGCCCTGACCGGGGATGAGCACAAATTGGCGCAGGGTCTACGGATAACGATAATCGATACGAACCATAATGACTCCTTCGCCGAGTTGGCGGTGGGCTCGCCTATACCTAACTATCCCGCCCGCATGTTGCGCCTTATCAATGATAAGTACCCGCAAGGCCGACCGGGGGTAGGCAAACTAAAGGTTATTCGGTGACAGATAACCGTATGGCTAACTTGCGACGTTTCGCACCAACAGGTCCGGTTGCGACCAACCCGCATCGGGAATAAAACGTTCCCCGTATTCTTCAGATAGTTGGTGCAAGCTGTGGCTGACACCGGTTTCTCCTAGGCTTTCCACATAACGCATGGGGCCACCCGTGAACGGCGCGAAACCGGTACCGTAGACCATACCTGCATCAACCGCATCGGCATCTTGTACCACGCCCTCGCGCAAGCATGCCATCGCCTCGTTCACGATGCGCATTACCAAACGTTCCGCAATTGGCACCTCACTTGATTTACGCAGTGCCCGTCGCGTCCGAGACTGCCCCTTGCTGCCATACTTGTAAAAGCCCTTGCCACTTTTCTTGCCGAGATCGCCACGTTCGACCATCTGGCGTAGCCCTTCTGGCACCGCGATACCCAGCGGCGCCGCTAACTCTTCGGCCACCGACAAACAGATATCCAGGCCCACTGTATCGGCAAGCGCAATCGGCCCCATGGGCATGCCGAATTCGACAGCGGCGTGATCGATGTTCTTCAACGGTAACCCTTCCTCCACCATCTTCATGGCTTCCATCAGGTACGGCATCAAGATGCGATTTACCAAAAAACCAGGGCTGCTTTTGACGACCAGCGGCAATTTATCGATCGCTACCGTGTAGGCCCGGGCGCGATTCAATGTGGCGTCCGATGTCTGCGCGCCACGCACGACCTCTACCAATTGCATCTTTGCAACCGGATTGAAGAAGTGGACGCCGACCAAACGCGACGGTTCCTTTAAAGCAGATGCGATGGCCTCCAGCGGGATACTCGAGGTGTTGCTCGCCAGTACTGCTGTTGGCGGCGTATCCTGTTCCACTTGACGAAATACCTTTTGTTTTATTTCTTTGTTTTCAACAATCGCTTCGATGACCAGATCTGCGCGACGCAAACCATTGCCGGCGATGTCAGGCATTAGTCGATCCATAGCCGCCTGCACGAGGCGCGGTTCCCTTAGCTTCTTCTTGAATAGTTCGTGTGCACGCTTTATGGCGCGCGCGACAATTTCAGATTCTTGATCCTGAAGGCTTACACTAAACCCCCGAAACGCCGACCATGCCGCTATGTCGCCACCCATCACGCCAGCCCCGATAACGTGAAGATGCTTTATGTCGTGCGCGTGCTTGCGCGCTTGACGCTTTAGCTCTTCGCCTAACAAAAAGACGTGCACAAGGTTGCGGCTGGTGCGACTCACCAGTAGTTCACCAAGCGATGCCACCTCTTGTTCTTGGGTGGCGCCTTGTCGACACAACTCGAGGATACGATACGGCGCCGGATAATGATCAGGATTTGCTTTCTTCTTTAATTGCCGCAGCGCCTGACCATAGACTAGCGATCGCAGTGGCCATACACCCGTCACACGTTTTGACCCCGGTAACTTTCGCCTCGTTCGTGGCTTTGATAAGCACGCGATTGCCGCATTCATAAGATGCCGAGGTGGACTAATCACATCCACCAATCCAAGCCTGCGTGCTTGCTTGCCGCTCACACTGCGGCCGGTGAGCATCAAGTCAAGCGCGGCTACGGCGCCGACTAACGGCGGCAGACGCACGGTACCAGCAAATCCAGGATTGATTCCAAGCCTAACCTCGGGCAGGCCTAATCGCGTGCCCTCATCGTCGCGCGCCACACGATAGCTACAGGCAAGCGCCAACTCTAGACCGCCGCCGAGACAGTAACCGTGAATCACGGCAACCGTCGGGAACGGGAGATCTGCCAAACGGTTGAATACTTGCTGGCCCGTGTGCGCGAGCTCGGCCGCACGGGTAGAATCATCGATGTGCTGGAATTCGCGCACATCGGCACCGGCGATAAACCCACTCTCTTTGTCGGAACGGATGATAAGGCCCGTTAACGGTTTATTCTTGAGCTCCGCAATGATGTCATCGAACTCTTGCAAGACCTCACGCGACAACACATTGGCCGACGACCCGGCCACATCCAGCGTCGCGATTGCACGCTCGTCCGCCAATTCCAATCGCCAGTGTTTCACCGATTGCTCCTAACTAGGCCTGCAATAGCATGGCACCGCCCTGACCACCGCCGATACAAAGGGTGGCAACACCAGTTCCCCCACCTTTCCGCTTAAGGGTGTGCAACAGGTGCAACACCAAGCGCGCGCCACTAGCGCCAACCGGATGTCCGCAGGCGATGGCGCCACCCTCGGGGTTAAGACGTTCGATATCTATGCTGCCAAGAGGCTCTGCCATGTGCAACTCGTCGCGCGCATAGTCGGGACTCGCCCACGCGGCCTGACACGCCAGCACCTGTGCCGCAAACGCCTCGTTGAGTTCCATGTGCACAAGGTCCGACATAGCAACACCATGTCTTTGCAACAACTTGGCCACCGCGTGCGCCGGTCCCAGGCCCATTTGTCGCGGGTCTACGCCGGCCCAGGCGTGTCCCACGACTTCACCCATTACCGGCAGCTTATGTCGCTCCACCGCCGTTTCACTGGCGAGCATAAGCATGGCAGCGCCATCGGTGACCTGCGAGCTATTGCCGGCGGTGACCGAACCGTAACCACGATCGAACACTGGCTTGAGTTTGGCAAGCTTCTCGGGGGAGGAATTTCGACGCAGACCGGTGTCTTCAAAAAAGTGTTGGCCACGGGTATCGTAAAGCGTCGCTATCTCACCTCGCATATGGCCGGCATCGAAGGCGGCCGCTAAGCGCTCGTGGCTTTGCTGCGAATAGGTATCTTGTTGCTCGCGCGTGATTGAAAATCGATGCGCCAACACCTCCGCTGTTTGCCCCATCGAAAGTTTGACCAACGGATCGCTCAGGCCTAACAACAACGTAAACACTGGTTTCAGATAGGCGGGGCGAATGCCAGCCATCGCCTTGAGGCGCGCGAACCCAGTGCGCGCACGCATAACGCCAGCCAACCAAGTGACCATGGCGGCGTTCCACTGCACGGGGGCGCGACTCATCGCCTCTGTACCGCCAGCCAAGACGATGTCAGAGTAGCCTAGCGTGATGCGCTCACTCGCCGAGGCAACGGCTTGCAGACCAGAGGCACAGTTACGTTGCACCGTAAATGCCGGCACCTGTTCGCCACAACCGAGGCGAAGAGAAATGATGCGCGCGATATTGGCTTCATCTGGCGCTGGGATGACGCAACCGACGATAACTTCGTCGATGGCAGAGGGGGCAAACGGCATGCGCGCAAGTACCGGCCGACCGGCGGCCAGTGCGAGGTCAGCCGCACTAAAGGGCCCGAGTTTACCCTCGGCACGAAGGAACGGCGTGCGTGCGCCATCGACTACAAAGACTTTATTAGTCACCACCAATGAATCCTCCTGTTGGCTTAACCGCTAACATGGGGTGTACCCATTATAATTCAACGGCCGTGGTTTTCGGAATGCAAGGACTGCGAACAAGATAGGTGTGGTCGTACCCAAGCACGTGCTTTCGGCTAGAACCCAGCCACGTCGGCCCGCTCGACGGCAGAGACTAGGGTAGTGCTCGCCGGAAAGTCATCCACTTGAATTACTCGATGGCGAGCCTCGAGGGCGGCACGAAGCCGGTTTGCTTCGTCATCATTGAGGACCCCTAGGCGCAACGCGTCACCGATTAGCGCATCATAATCACGCGTCACGAATGCCTGGCTGTCGAGCGCACGGTGAATCTTGCGTTCTAGGGGTTCGGCGGCAATCACTTTTGGCAGCGCGTCTTCTAGGCGACCGATAGGCTCATTTAGATCTTTCGGTATGTAGATGCCCTTGGTGAGCCGGTCGCGGGCATCCGAGGGCGCTAGCAGCAAGCTCGCCACTTGGTGCCCGAGCCTATCGCTAGGTACCCTAAAGCGGCGACCGAAGGGGAACACGAAACGACGTAGCAGCCAAGCCATGGGCCGATTAGGAAAGTTTCGAATTACGCCATCGAGTGCCTGTTGCATGCGATAGAGTGCGTCCTCGCACACCCATTTCACGAGCGGCAAATCACTACCGGGCCTATTCTGGTCCTCGAAACGCTTGAGCGCGGCGCTCGCCAGGTACATGTAACTCAAAACGTCTGCCAGGCGACCCGAGATCTTCTCCTTGCGCTTTAAGGCGCCACCCAACACAAACATGGCAACGTCGGACGTGAACGCAAAGGCCGCACTGACGCGGGCAAGGTGTTGATAGTAACGGCGGGTGGGTCCGGATACCGGCGCCCACGCGATGCGGGCACCGGTCATCCCTAACGACAGGGCGCACACCGCACTGCTGATGACATGGCCAACATGACCAAAGATAGCCTTGTCGAATGTCTTGGACGCCCGGCCTAGGTCTGTATCAGCCACTGCCTGCAACTCGCGGTAGACGTAGGGGTGACAGCGAATCGCGCCTTGCCCATAAATGATAAGCGAACGCGTCATGATGTTGGCGCCTTCGACCGTGATGGTGATGGGTAGGCCTTGGTAGGCACGCCCGAGCATGTTGGCCGGTCCCAGGCATATCCCCGAACCGCCGTGCACATCCATGGCATCATTGATAACGCGACGCATGCCTTCAGTGAGGTGATACTTGACAATAGCGGAGATCACCGACGGATTCTCACCCGCATCTATTGCCTGCGCCGTTAGTGTGCGGGCTGCGTCCATCATGTAAGTGGTGGCACCGATGCGGGCTAATACTTCCTCGACCCCCTCAAACCGACCAATCGGTAACCGGAATTGCCGGCGTACCCGCGCGTAGGCACCGGTGACGCGGCTGGCGACCTTGCCGCCGCTGGTACCCATGGCCGGCAGCGAAATACCACGCCCAGCTGCCAGCCGCTCCACCAACATACGCCAACCCTGCCCGGCGCCGGCAGCCCCACCGATTATCCAATCCACGGGGATGAATACGTCCTTTCCACTATTGGGACCGTTTTGGAACGGGACCCCTAGGGCATCATGGCGCCGGCCGATGGTGATACCAGGGGTATCGGTTGGGATTAGTGCCGCCGTAATGCCGGCATCCTCTTGGTCGCCCAACAAATGTTGCGGATCGTAGAGCCTGAACGCCAGGCCCAGTACGGTAGCGACCGGTCCCAGGGTGATGTAACGCTTTTGCCAGTTTAAGCGGATCCCAAGCACGTCGGGTCTACCGCCAAAATCACCTTTGCACACCACGCCCTTGTCGGGCATGGCACTGGCGTCACTGCCGGCCTCGGGGCTGGTTAAGGCAAAACAAGGGATCTCCTGCCCACGGGCGAGACGCGGCAGATAGTGGTCTTTTTGCCCCTCGGTACCGTAGTGCAACAGCAGCTCCGCCGGACCCAGTGAGTTAGGCACCATGACCGTACTGGCCACCGCAATACTGCGGCTGGCGAGCTTTACCACGACCGTCGAGTGGGCCAGGGCCGAGAATCCAAGCCCGCCGTACTGTTTCGGGATGATCATGCCGAGGAATCCTTGTTTGCGAATAAAACGCCAGACCTCGGGGGGTAGATCTTGCAGCTCATGCGTGATCTGCCAGTCGTCGACAAGCTGGCACAGCTCTTCCGTCGGCCCGTCGATAAACGCTTGTTCTTCATCAGAAAGCTTGGGCGCGGGTACCGCCAGTAGCTTCTTCCAACGGGGTCGGCCACTAAAGAGGTCCGCGTCCCACCACACCGTGCCCGCGTCCATGGCCTCACGCTCCGTGGCCGACATAGTCGGCATTATGTCGCGAAATGCCTCTAACAAGCGGTCACTGACCAATTTGCGGCGAAGCAAGGGGACATTGAGGGCGATGGCCAAGAGTGCAAATAAGACAGCGACAACGCTGTAACCCACAGAAACGCCGTGCCCGAGACCATAGGCCGCCAGCACCAGTGCCACCGCGGTGGTCCACAGATAGAGGGGCACCGCCAGATAGGCCAACAGCCACGCCCCAACAAAACCAATAGCAATCCACAGTAGAAGATTCATAGCGTCCTCAAATACCACCTCAAACCCGGTGTTTAGCGCCACTAACGGGCCCGATTGGTCGATTTTACCACTTTAGATTAGAAGGCCTCACGGCCAAGGAGTTTCGGCGCGTGTAATCAAGCCGAAACGAGCACGATCCTAAGTTATGGATACGATCAAGAACCTGACACAAGTCATTGATTATCATGCACAAACATAATCGATTAATAAATTCTATCAAAAATTTGAATGACACATCTCATATGTTAGCGCTATCGTGCGCGCGTTGACGCTATCGACGCAAGGAGAGCCATCACCCAGTGCCGATTCGCCACGCCCCAGGCATTTCGGACCATCGCGCTATTGCTTCGCAATGCGGTTGGTTTGGTGCTCATTTTTCAATTAGACCTGAACCAGGAGAACCCAATGCGAACACTCAAAAATCCCGGTTATATGTATACAGCAGGACATTCGCGCCTCATCAGCACCGGCGTATTTCTCCCGGAAGAACGGATTACCTCGCGGGAGATTATGCAACAGTTCGATTCTAAAAATCGGTTCAACATACCTTTCGACTGGCTAGAACGCACCACCGGTATACGCGAACGACGGGTGGCGCCACGGCACTTAAAGCCTTCCGATCTGGCCGCCAAAGCGGCGACGGAGGCCCTGGAGCAGGCTGGTCTCCGACCCAACAAAATAGATGCTGTCCTCTATGCCGGCGTCGATCGTGACCATCTCGAACCAGCGACTGCACATGTAGTTCAACACAAAATCGGTGCAGCAAATGCCATTGCTTTTGACATCTCAAACGCGTGCCTAGGGTTCATGAATGCGATGCATGTAATGGACTCCCTGATAGCAACCGGTCAAGTTCGTCGAGGCCTTGTGGTCACAGGAGAAAAGGGGCACCCCTACACACAAAAGGCGGTGCGGTGTCTCACCGAAACTACAGACCGTAATAGCTTTGGCTCTCTCTGGGCTGGTTTGACGCTTGGAGATGCTGGCGCAGCCGCGATCATGGCACCGAAACTTGGCCCTGATACCGGGTTCATGGGTTTTGCCGTACAGTCCAAGGCGGAGTTTCATGAGCTTTGCGTCTGCGGCAATTCGGGAGACGATAGCCCTTTGACAACTAATGTCAGCAAAATCGTCAAAGAAACCACCAAACTGGTTGGACCGATGTATGAAGCCTTGATGTGCAATCACCTAAAATGGAAACCTGAGCAGCTCAATCGATACATTCCACACCAAGTAGGGCTCAGATCGGTAAGAAAACATGCCGAGGTCGCTGGTGTACCCGTAGATAAAGTGCCAGTATCGGTAGATTCATTAGGTAATATCGTTTCGGCCACCATTCCGGTAAATCTGCAGTTGTTATCGAGAGACCATAAACTGCAAAATGGTGCCAAAATCTATCTTTCTGGGACCGGGAGTGGAATCTGTCTAAGCCAGGCAGGACTGGTATGGGACGCGGCATGATGGCAGAATCTGCTCGGTCATCAGGCCGCTTGTAGCCAGATAGACGTTGATGTTGAGCGCCAATGGCTAGCCCGGCAAACCGCTGGGCATTGGCGCCCAAATGGCTAGTGATGAGATGAATCCGTATCTACTTAGTTTGCCCGCCGCTATTGCCTTCGGCCTCAAGCTGGTCTTGGTGCTTTATGCCCAAAAGTCCCCAGTACGCAGTAAACAAACGCGGCTGTTTGTGTATTTTATCTTTGTCCTGGCGCTGCAAAATATAATAGAGATCTCTGGTTTCTTTGCAACGCATAAGGGCATAACACCCTTATTTGAGGGTTTCGCTTACTTCGCGGTCAGTATCGTGGCGATAGCGCTGCTCCTCCATCTCGCGCTATCGCTAGTAGCCCGCGAAGACCAGCCGCAATTGCCATTAGTGGTAGGTATATATAGCTGCATGGCGTGTCTGCTTGTGCTTCTCCTGTTTACGCCATACCTCGTTACTGGTTTCGCGCCATTCAACTACGGTTTCTCAAGGGTTCCGGGGCCTCTGTACTTTTTGTTCGAGGCTTATGCGATTTTGGCCTTGATATTCGTTATTGGATTACTTCTATATGGCTCGCTAAAACAAGCTACCAGACAACAACGGGCCAAATGCCAATTCATGCTGTTTGGTATGCTGCCGATGGCGATTCTAGTGATCGCCACGGTGGCTCTGCTGCACTTAGACATTCGTTGGTTTAATAGCACTGTCACTTTACCAATAGCGATTACGTTCTTCCTTATCGTAACTGCATATGCAACACATCAGTACCGATTGTTTGATATTCAGTTCTATATCCCTTGGTCAAAGGTCAGGAAACATAAGACTGCATTCTATCGTCGCATTCGCGGGATGATCGCCGAGATTGCTGACCTCCCCTCCGTCAACGAAGCAATTAACAGGCTGGCTCATACTTTGGGCTGTCCGGTCGCGCTCCTTGCAAACGACGGCACTGTAATGGCGGTGGCAAATGCAACTGACCGAATGCTCCAGGTTCCGCAAGAAGCGCTGTTCGAATCAGAAAGTATCATCGTCACAAACGAGATTGAGGACGTTCATCCTGAAAGCCATGCGGTCATGAAACGCCACGGTGTCGCGGCGGTTGTTCCGTTCTATCCACATAGCCGCAATGCATCAGGTTGGCTCTTGCTCGGCGATTCGTTCAGCGAACAGGTCTACACACCGCTCGATTTCCGGCTTGTCGAGGAACTGTTCGACAAGATGGCGGACCTGTTTCTGGACAAACTCTTGACTATGCGGGCGCAACTGGCAGAGGCGAATAGGCAACTGCGCTCAATGCAACGCCAAGTCGAGAAAACCGAAAACATACTTGTACCCTTGCAATGTGAAGTTGAAACGCTTCGCCGCGAAAACATCTGTCTACTCAAAGAACAACGGGCGGATAGTCTGGGGCGTAGGCGGGCGGAGAGCTCGGTAAGAGTACTCGCGGCTACCGTCACCCTGCTCGCACGTGATAAACCTATGTGGCACCGCTTGCGCCAACACTTTCCACAAACGGCCCGTTTTGTGGGGCCAGATTCGATTGGCTTCAGACGCAAAAGCCTACCCGACGTCTTGGTTGCGCAGGTTGAGTCCAGCGCATCGGTCGCAAACAACAAGCTTTTGAAACTTGCTACCGAAAATCGTGGCCGGCTATCGATCCTGCTATACGGGTCGGCGGCAAGCGAGTTTGCTTTCAAGCACAAACGGGAGTTGCGCGGCTCACTGATTCAGCTAATGCCAAGGGAAGTCACAGGCGAGGCCTTAGTACGAACCGTCCACGCAATGGCTGAATTGCGTAAGACAGTTGCCGCTGTTCAGGATCCGAATTGTCCACTGATCGCCCGTAGCCAGGTGTTTTCGCATTCGCTATCCGAGGCGCGCCGGCTGGGCGGCCTCATGGAACTCGTTCTCATTTCAACCACCGATATTCAACAGGCGGTTGCGCTTGCAAACTACATGTACGAGGCCAGCGACCACCGAGGTAGGCTCAATATATTGCGGGTCTCCGAGTTGGAACAGACGATCAACGACGGCGACGATTTTGCTTTGCCACTCGATGATTGCGAAAGCGGGACACTAATGATCGATGATCTTTCTGCGGCGTCCGGCGTTACTCTCGACAAGCTACTTGCGACGATAACGCAGGAGAATGAAACGCGTGTAATCGCCGCATGCAGCGGTGATGCCAGCGAGATCGTGACTCGAGTGCGGGCTATCAATAAAAAGTGTCACCCGCTGCGTCTCGACGTACCAAATATGCGTGAACGAAAGGCTGACATACAATCGCTGGTCCACTACTTCACGCTGCAATTTAATTTACAAGCAGGTTGTGAACATTATCTACGCCAAACCGAAGTCGACGAACTCATGGCCGAAGAGTTTCCGGCTAACGTAAGCGCGTTAAAGGCCTCGGTCTTCCAACGACTGCAATCGAAGCAGGGACGACCCCTCGGGGCGGCAGATATCGATTACGATGTCACAAATAAATCCTTGGATGAGCACGTAGCTGAGTTCGAGGCACGTCTAATCGCGCAAACTCTCGAACGCTGTGATGGGAACAAGTCCAAAACGGCACGACTGCTCGGGCTGCGGCCGAATACGCTGCATTACAAATTGCAGCGGTATAGATTGTCAGGCCCCAAGAAAAAACGCGAACGACCAGACTAACAGACTATAGGACATTCTCGCGCGGAGACGCATTGGAGCGGGGATCAAGTGGTTCGAAGTTGGGATGGGTGCGGTAAGCGAAAATCGCGCCCGCGATAGCCGAGGCCATAGTCTCTCCCCAGGCCTGAACTTGTGGGCGAACGCCAACATCGCACCAAAACAATCGGCCTTCTTCGAACCGTCCACACAGAAAATGCACACCGTTAGGCAACAGCGTCAGCGCCGCGTTGACATCACGTGAATATGGTTGAGCTCCATCCGCGCCGGCTGGGCGGCCTAGATAGTGCTCGATGAGCATATCGGCCTTGGGTCCAGGTTTACGCAATCTTCGGCGTATTTTCTCTCGCAGCTCAGGCGTCATGGTGTTCCTTAATATCTCGATACGCCATAGATTGCAAGCTACCGCTAAACGATGATGAACACCTTTAATAATCAACAATATGGCAGACCCTTGATGACATCGATAGGGCGCTTGTGGCTGCTGGCGTCGATTGGCCTTTACTCGCCCTTGGTATTGGCAAGTGGCAACACGTTGCCCCGTGCAACGAGTGAGGCACTAGGGATGGCCGATGCAAACGTCGCGCTCTCGAGTGGTCCAGCCGCACAGTTTATAAATCCGGCCAACCTAGTACTCGAAAATGATAATAGCTCCGATTGGGATGTCGGCGGTGGTTTTGGTCGTGTCTCCACTTCGTTTTCACGCCCGGCGGTCGCTGGTTTTGGCGGCGCCGCCGCGGGAGACGTGGACGCAGACACGCAGCGACCGTTCATACCGTTTGTCGCTTTTAGATTTGCCGGTTCAGAGCGCCGGGCATTCGGATTTTCTATCGAGTCGCCACATGGACTCAACGTAGAATGGCCCGATGGCGCCTACGGTGTGAATACGGCGCCGCTCCCGTTTGGCGTATTGGATATCGCACAGAAGGCGGAGTTGACCAGCGTTCGGTTTGGGCCCGCCGTCGCCATCGCGCTTGACGATCACTGGAACTTTGGCGCCCGCGTGTTCGGCCAATACATCGATGTGCTAGACGAAAACGATTTATCTACCGCCGAAGGCGATGGCACCACCGTCGGAGCCCAACTCGGCGTACGATACAAGAGTGACAAGTTCATTATTGCCGCTGCCTATACGACACGAACAAATACGAAAGTCGAAGGATCGTTGAAGGATATCCATCCGGTTGCGACTAGCCTTATTGCTGGTGACGCCGAAGTCGATTTTCTCTTGCCTGCTCGCTTGCAGGCCGGGATTTCGGTACCACTACGACCGAACCTGTGGTGGGAGTTCGACTTAGACTGGATCGGCTGGTCTTATGTCGACGAACTTACGATCATCCAGTCAAACGGGACCATTGCTAATGCTGGTCGCAACACTTTCGATAATGACGACACGCTGTCGGTTAGGTGGGGATTAAAGTGGCGTTACAGCGCGCGTCTGACGTTACACGCGGGGCTGGGTTATGATCCAAGTCCCACTGCGAGGATCGATGTTTCGCCCAATGTCAACATGCTTAGGAAGACACGGTTGGGATTAGGCGGAAGTTTTACACTAAAGAATGGCTTGCGTCTGGACTTCGCTTATCAATTCATACACGGACACCGGCGAGATGTCAGTGAAAGCAAACAGGATGATATTGCGCCCCTAGGTGATACCAGTGTATTCGAGGGAAAATACTCGAGCCGAACGCATGTGATAGGGTTCAATCTGATGGGACGCTTCTGACTATTGGGATACTGTGGCTCAAATCTCTATGAGCTCAAACTCCTCCTTGCTGGCACCACAATCCGGGCAGGTCCAGATGTCGGGAACATCCTCCCAGCGCGTGCCAGGTGCGATGTTCTGTTCGGGTAGGCCTTGCTCCTCGTCGTAGACGAAGCCGCACACGACACACATATAGGTCCTCATAACATCGGGTGATACATTGCTTTCCATCGAAATTCTGTACCTGGATCTTGCTTGCCAAAGATTGTCGCATTTTTCACTACATCCGTGAAATAGGCCCGGGTGGAAGGTAGAATCTCTAGAGCTAGTGTGGGCATCACTAATGCTCGTGACTGAATGAGTGAACGAACTGCTGTCATCCTATTTAATCTCGGGGGGCCTGATTCCTTGGATTCGGTGCGACCGTTTCTTTTTAATCTGTTTGCCGATCCCGATATCTTCAAGTTTCCGCTAGGTTTCGTCACTCAAAAACTGTTTGCGTATGTGATATCTAGGCGCCGCGCCGCGGAGGCGCGTAAGGGTTACGCGGCAATTGGCGGCAAATCGCCGCTGTTGGAAAACACGCGCGCCCAGGCCATCGCTTTGCAGTTGGCATTGGCGGAGGAAGGCGCATATGACGTCTATGTGTGCATGCGCTACTGGCACCCACTCACCAAAGAGGTGGTCACCGAACTGAAACAAAGATCTTATGAGCAGTTAGTGTTGTTGCCACTGTACCCGCAGTATTCATTGACCACGAGTGGTAGCTCCTACAATGAGTTCATGCGCGAATGCGCAAGACAGCGCTACCGGCCAGAAACTGTTTACATCGAACACTGGTATGAGTCGGACGCCTACCAGCGAGCGATTGTCGAAGCGATTGAAAATGAGGCCAAAAAACTGCCCGATCCGGATCCGGCTATGATCGAACTGTTATTTTCGGCACACGGGCTACCACAAAAAATCGTCGACGCTGGCGATCCCTACGCTGAGCATATTGTGGCTACCTATGAGGCCATCGCCGATGCGCTCGATTGGCCCAATACCAGCCTATGCTTTCAGAGTCGTGTCGGGCCGCTGAAGTGGCTAAAGCCTTATACCGAAGACGTTATAAAGGCAAAGGCACAGGCCGGCACAGGACAGATACTCGTGTATCCGATTGCATTTGTATCAGACCATGTTGAAACCCTGTACGAGCTCGGCATCCAGTACGCGGAACTGGCCAAACAACAAGGGGTCGCGCATTATCGTGTCGTGCCGGCCTTGAACGATAACCCGCTCCTGATTGCAGCGCTCAAAGGCTGTGTACTGGGCGCCCTTAGAGACTAGTGAGCAGCCATAACCCGCCCGTCGTCCTAGTGTTTGCCGGCAGTGACCCCACTGGTGGCGCTGGCGTGCAAGCTGATATCGAGGCCATCGTTAGCCTGGGTTGTCATGCGGCGCCGGTAATTACCGCAGTCACCGCTCAAGACACGGTGGGCGTCAAGCAGTTCGCGTCGGTAGACACCGAACTCGTGATCGCACAGGCACGCGCGGTGTTGGAAGACATGCCGGTAGCCGCCGCCAAAACCGGCATGCTTGGCAACAAAACGATCTTGAGTGCGGTCGTTAGCATCCTTAGTGACTATCCGCGCATTCCGCTGGTCGTAGATCCAGTGCAAGCGGCGGGGACCGGCGATCCCCTGACAGAGCATTCGCTAGACGAGGCAATGCGTACAGTGTTACTCCCACGCGCAACCCTGGCCACGCCAAACACCCTGGAGGCCCAAAACCTCGCCCCCGGCGCCGATACGCCGGATGCGTGTGCACAGGAATTGATGTCGCTGGGCTGCGAATATGTCCTGACGACAGGCGCCCACGACACATCAAAAGTGATTAACCGCCTGTATGGCCACCTGCGGTTGCTCGAAACCTTCGAGTGCGAGCGGCTGGACCATAACTACCACGGGTCCGGCTGTACGGTAGCGGCCGCCTGCAGTGCCGGCCTCGCGCATGGACTGGATCCCGTGAGCGCGGTCGCCAAGGCGCTTGACTACACCTGGCAGAGCCTCAAGCAGGGCTACCGCCCCGGTATGGGCCAGTTTCTGCCCGATCGCCTCTATTGGGCTCGAGAATATAAACGGTCCCATGACGACTAGCGCCACCCTCGCCGGTTTGTACGTCATAGCGGACACGAGTTTGATCGAGGCCGCACGCCTGATCGATAGCGTGGCGCTGGCCATCGCCGGCGGCGCCCACGTCATTCAATACCGCGATAAGGCGGGAGATCGTGAATCGCGCCTGCGCCAGGCAACCGCGCTCGCCCGTCTCTGTGAAAACCAGCGCGTGCCGCTAATCATTAACGATGATCCCGAGCTCGCGGCCGATGTCGGTGCCGCCGGCGTCCACCTGGGCCGTACCGACCCGTCGGTGACCAAGACCCGAAGACGCCTGGGGTCGCGGGCGATTATCGGCATATCGTGCTACAACCAGCTCGAGCTGGCCCTGGCGGCGGAGGCCGAGGGCGCCAATTATGTCGCGTTTGGCAGCTTCTATAGCTCGACGACCAAGCCCAAGGCGGTACGCGCGGCGCCGACACTGCTACGAACTGCCAAGCGACAGCTCAATATACCCGTGGTCGCGATTGGCGGTATCACCCCCGAGAATGGTGCCGCCCTAATCAACGCCGGCGCCGATAGCCTGGCCGTTATACAAGGCGTGTTCAAGCAGACCGATATTCGTCAGGCGGCCTATCGCTATGCCCTGCTTTTCAGTCGACCGTAGCCCCCATGTTCACAGGAAGAAGCCATGACCAATACTTCTACTTCAAGCTCATTATTTAACAAGGCCTGCCAACATATCCCCGGCGGCGTGAATTCCCCAGTGCGGGCGTTTAGGGCGGTGGGGGGTGAACCGGTGTTTTTCAGTCGTGGTCAGGGCCCTTATCTTTGGGACGAAGATGGCAAGAAGTACATCGACTACGTCGGTTCGTGGGGCCCAATGATCTTGGGGCACGCCCATCCAAACGTGATCGAGGCAGTCAAGAAATACGCCGAGCGCGGGCTAGGCTTCGGGGCACCGACACGGCTCGAAGTCGAACTCGCCGATCTGATCTGCCGTCTCGTGCCATCGATCGAAAAAGTGCGAATGGTGAATTCTGGCACCGAGGCCACCATGAGCGCCATACGACTGGCACGCGCTGTCACCGGTCGCGACACCATCGTCAAATTCGAGGGTTGCTACCATGGCCACTCCGACTCCCTGCTAGTAAAGGCCGGCTCCGGCGCCCTGACCCTAGGCGTGCCGACCTCGCCGGGCGTACCCGCCGATTTCGTCCGCCACACCGTGACCCTGGAGTACAACAACCCCGATCAGGCCGAGCGTGTGCTTGCGGACATCGGTAGCCAGGTGGCCTGCGTAATCGTGGAACCAGTAGCGGGCAATATGAACTGCGTACCGCCGGTGGATGGCTTCTTGCAAGCGCTGCGTGAGCTCTGCGACGACAGCGGTAGCCTATTGATCTTCGATGAAGTCATGACCGGTTTCCGGGTCGCCCTAAACGGGGCCCAGAGCTTGTTCGGCGTCACCCCTGACCTGACCACACTCGGCAAAGTCGTTGGTGGTGGCATGCCGGTCGGGGCCTTTGGTGGGCGCGCCGAGATTATGGATCACATCGCCCCCGACGGTCCGGTCTATCAGGCGGGTACGCTGTCCGGCAACCCCATCGCGATGGCCGCCGGCTTGGCCACCCTTAAGGCGGTCTGCGCCCCCGGCTTCTACCAGCAGCTAAGCGCCAAGACAACAGCGTTGACGGACGGCCTGCGGGCGGCCGCGAATAAGGCTGGGGTCGCTTTGACGACACAATCAGTGGGTGGCATGTTCGGTGTCTTTTTCACCGACAAACCACTGATCACGCGATTCGATGAGGTGATGGCTTGCGACACGGAGCGCTTTAAGCGCTTTTTCCACGGCATGCTGGCGGAGGGTGTGTATCTGGCGCCATCGGCGTTTGAAGCAGGATTCTTGTCTGCCGCCCACGGCGACGAGACCCTGGCGGCGACAACCGCGGCTGCGGCTAAGGCATTCGCAGACGCCAGATAAAAAACGGGCCGGGATCTTGCCCGGCCCTTGCGTGCGCCCCACACGCTAATCTAACAGGAGAATTCGTCTCAGCTGACCAGAATGTTTTCTTCCGTATACCGCACGGTGGCAACATGCGGACGGACCGCCACTTCGCTCAAGGCAATATCGATACCAAGCATGGCGACAACATCGTTGTGGTCGCGCACCCCTGGCAACTCCTGGCGCAGATAGGTGTAATGGGTCTCATTCATGTACACCAGATTCGGCCGGTTACCGTTGTCCGCTTCGTATCCACTTACCAGATTGACGATGTGACTAAGCATTGATATGTCCTCTTCCAAAACGCGTCGCTAATGTGACGCTGCCTTACTGCTCTGACCCAAGGTAAAGGCAATTCCCGTGCCATGATTGCAAAAACGCCATAAGTATTGGAAATATAAGGGCTAACTATCGAGGACGGGACGTCGATCGAGGGTCAAAACATAGACGTTGAGGGACAGCACGACGATCAAGGGCGCCGACAAGCGGCACCCTGGGGATAATTTAGGGGATGAGCGGTCGCGGGCCAAGCCCGCGGATCCGGTGTTATTTCAGGCCCGACATGTAATGCGCCACCGCCTTGATGTCGCTCTCTGACATGCGAAACGCGATCCGGGTCATGACCTCGTTGTCGTTACTACGCTTACCGGCCTTAAACGCCAGTAGCTGGATTTCGCTGTATACCGCTTGCTGGCCAGATACTCTTGGGAAACGTGGCGGAATCCCCCGTCCTGAGGGCCCATGGCAACTCATGCAGGCCGAAACCAGCATCTTCACGTTACCGCCGCGGTAGAGTCGCTCACCCTGCTGTGCCTGCTTCATATCAGCCGGGGCACTTACTTTCATAGTCTGACTGGCGAAATAGGCAGCCAAGTCCTCCATATCCTGCGCTGACAGCGGCCCCACGATATTCGCCATGACCGGATTTTGCCGCGCGCCCGATTTGAAATCCTGGAGTTGCTTGACGAGGTACTCCGGCACCTGACCCGCGAGGCTGGGCCATTCCGGTCTGATACTGTTGCCAGCAGTCCCATGACAAACCACGCAGGCTGCCGATTTGACCTCGCCGGCCTCGGCGTCACCGGCCGCGTGCACGCCGCCCACCCCTGCTAACAGCCACAAAACGAGCACCGTGGTCACCGATCTCTTCGCCATGTTTTTCTCTCCCGGCGCCCGGGTCATGACCCCGATACGCGGTAAAATACCACCCATCTAATTTAGTACGGAATTGTGAAACCAAAACGCCTGCGACGATGGCAAGTCTGGCATCAACCGCGGGCGGTAAATCCTTCGTGACGACGTTATATACCAACAGCCCGGCCCCCGGTCAATTTCCAGTTATAAGCCAGTGAAGAATCCGCTCATTAATGTGCGTTTCGGCAAGGGCGTAGCATCGATGTCGCAGCTGCCCTCGGATCAAGGCTCAGAGGTCGCGTTCGCCGGACGTTCCAACGCGGGTAAATCGAGCGCCATCAATACCATCACCGGACACAAGCGGCTCGCACGCACGAGCAAGACCCCGGGTCGAACCCAAGAAATAAACATGTTCGTGTTGGATGACCAGCATCGCATTGTCGATCTGCCTGGGTTCGGTTATGCACGCGTTCCCGGTACGGTTAAACAGCAATGGCAGCGTCTGCTGAATCGTTACTTGGAGGAACGCCGGTCATTGCGTGGCCTCGTGTTTGTCACGGATGTGCGCCATCCTTTGCGGGCGGATGATTCGCAATTCCTACGATGGTGCCAACAAACGGCGATGCCTGTGCACGTACTGCTAACCAAGTGCGACAAACTCTCACGCGGATGCGCCGCGGCTACCTTGCAGGAGATTGAAACAGCGTTACAAGAATTCGGTCCATATGTGTCGGTACAATTGTTCTCAGCAACTAAACGCCGGGGCGTCGAGCAGGTGCAAGCGTTGATGGTAGATTGGCTTGGTTTGAACACTGAACAAAAAAAGCGCCCCGGCGACAAGGGGAGAAAGCCCGGGGCGTAACGATTCCTGGAAACAATCTAAGGAGACATTCCAGGAGTTACCCGCTCAGGGAGGAGGAGCGGGTAGGACGACCCGCAGGCCGTCTGTTTTTGTAGACCCGAGTAGAAGTAAAAAGTTCAGTGTTCTCTATAAGTTAGTGATTATTATAAGATTATCAATGCGCCTCGCCCCAGTTACGACCCACCCCGATATCGACCACCAGCGGCACCGACAACTTCGCGACGCCACTCATGCAATGACGGATGTTGTCCGTCGCGAGATCAATGTCCGCTTCCGCCACCTCGAACACGAGCTCGTCGTGAACTTGCATGATCATTTTGACATTGGCGGCACTGCTGTTGATCCAATCATGCACCGCGAGCATTGCCAGTTTGATGAAGTCGGCGGCCGTACCCTGCATGGGCGCATTAATGGCAGCGCGTTCCGCATATTGTCGGCGCGCCTGGTTGCTGGCATTGATGTCTTGTGCGTACAGCCGTCGACCGAATACGGTTTCGACGAAACCCTGTTCACGCGCTTGCGCCCGCATTCGGTCCATAAAGTCTTTGACACCTGGGTAGCGTGTGAAGTAAAGATTGACATACTCCTGCGCGGTAGTGCGATCGATTTTTAGTTGACGCGCCAATCCGAACGCAGACATACCATAGATCAGACCGAAGTTGATCGCCTTAGCATTACGTCGCTGCTCATCTGTAACAGAGTCCAGCTCAACATCGAAAACCTCGGCGGCGGTGGCACGATGCACATCGACACCTTGGGCGAAGGCGTGCTGCAAACCGGCATCGCCGGACAGGTGCGCCATAATGCGTAGCTCAATCTGAGAGTAATCAGCCGATAGCACGCTAAAGCCCGTATCACAGATAAACGCCTGGCGGATGCGCCGCCCCTCCGCCGTGCGCACGGGAATGTTTTGCAAGTTAGGATCGCTAGAGGACAGGCGACCGGTAGCGGCCACCGCCTGATGGTAGCTAGTGTGAACCCGGCCGGTGTCGGCATTGATCATCTCCGGCAACTTGTCCGTGTAAGTGGATCTCAGTTTGCTCATGCTGCGATGTTCGAGAATAAGTCTGGGTAGGGGGTAGTCTTCAGCCAATTCTTGCAGCACATCTTCGGCCGTCGACGGCTGACCCTTGGGCGTTTTTTTTAGCACCGGTAAACCGAGCTTTTGGTAAAGGATTTCCTGGATTTGTTTTGGCGAATCCAAGTTAAAGGGCTGTCCGGCGACGTTATGGGCTTCTTGTTCAAGCTCCAATATACGCTGCGCGAGCTCACCGCTTTGACGTCGCAACATGTCGGCGTCGATTCTTACGCCAGTGCGTTGCATAGTCGCCAAAATCGATACCAGTGGCATCTCGATTTCTTGGAAAAGCCTCTGGAGCCTCGGTTGCTGCTGTAACTTTGGCCACAAACACTCATGTAATCGCAGTGTCACGTCCGCATCTTCGGCCGCGTAAGGCGCCGCCTGCTCGATATCAACCTCTCTAAAATTTATTTGACCCTTTCCCTTGCCGGCAACATCCTCATATTTGAGGGTCTTATAGCCGAGATATTTCAAGGCGAGACTATCCATGTCGTGGCGCGATGCAGTGCTATTAAACACATAAGACTCCAACATGGTGTCGTAATTCATCCCCAAAAGGTCTATACCGCAGCGGCCGAAGATGATTATGTCGTACTTGGGATTTTGGCCGACCTTGATCTGGTCAGGGTCCTCGAGCAGTGGTTTCAGTTTGTTTAGCACAAGTCTGCGATCGAGTTGCCGCGGGGCGCCGGGATACACGTGGCCAAATGGTACATAGGCACCGCTGCCCACCGTGTCGGCAAAAGAGATCCCGACAAGCTCGGCCGTCATAGCATCGAGACCCGTAGTCTCGGTGTC
>JAOTYM010000108.1 GCA_029861845.1 Gammaproteobacteria bacterium
GCCCGGGGTGTGCCGGCGGACTTCATCGAGACCGGCATTACGACCATCGACCTTATGAATAGTCTCGTGCGTGGACAGAAGCTGCCGATCTTTTCTGGCGGGGGCCTGCCTCATGCCCGCATGGCAATTCAGATCGCACAGTATGCGCGTACCCGCAGTAGCACGAAAGAATCCTTCGCGATCGTCTTCGTCGGTATCGGTGTCCCTTACAACACGGCTGAAACCTTTCGCCAGGCGATGGAAACCAGTGGCGCGCTCGAACATACGGTGATGTTCCTGAATCTCGCCAGTGACTCGAGCGTGCAGCGGTTGCTGACGCCACGCTTCGCGTTGACCGCGGCTGAATACCTAGCGTTTTTTGAGGGCAGGCACGTGTTGGTACTTATGACCGACATGACAAACTACTGTGAAGCACTGAGGGAAGTCTCGGCCAGTCACGCCGAAATCCCTAGTCGCAAAGGCTACCCTGGCTATATGTACTCTGACCTGGCAACACTTTACGAGCGGGCAGGTTGTATCAAGGGGTTGCCCGGCACCCTTACGCAGATGCCTATCCTCACTATGCCGGCCGATGACATCAGCCACCCCATCCCAGATCTCACTGGTTACATCACGGAGGGCCAAATCGTTCTCGATCGTGACCTAGACCGCCATGGGATTTACCCGCCGGTAAAGGTGCTGCCCAGCCTGTCACGGCTGATGAAAGACGGCACGGGGGAAGGCTATACGCATGCCGATCACCCGGCCCTGGCCAACCAACTCTACGCTGCCTACGCGCGTGCCGTACAAGTACGTGTGCTGGCAAGCGTGGTGGGTATGGAAGGGCTGCCCGACGTCGACCGCAAGTACCTGGCGTTCGGCGATCGATTTGAAGAGAAACTGATCCAGCAGGTGGGGACCCATACGCTGGAACGAAGCATGGACATTGGTTGGGAGCTCCTTAAAGCACTGCCCATAAGTGAGCTCAGTCGCCTGAGTGATGAGCAAATCGAACAATATCTTGGTGAATCGTAGGACTGCAGGAGCAAGTAACGATTTCAGGTGGCAAGTTTCTACTGTCACGTTTTTCCCTTGCCACTTGTTACGTGCCAGTTCGAACTTGGTTTCACGACTCACGCAAGGAGTAAGTGATGCCTGACGGCATGCGTGACAACACGCCAACCCGCGCCGCGCTACTAGAACTGAAAGAAGAGCGTCACGTGGTGCACGAAGGCTATGATTTCCTCGACGAGAAGCGATTGTTGTTAGCGGCAGAAATCCTGCGTCAGCTAAGGCGTTATCAGGACCTGATGGGCGAGTTCGAGAGTGCGCACCGTCAAGCGGCGACGGCGCTCACCCAGGCGGCGGCACGTCATGGCCTGCAGGGACTTGAAGTCTATCCCGCGGTAAAACTGGAGGCGGCTCGCATAACGACCGTGAGACGATCTTTTCTCGGCGTGACGCTGGTCGAAAGCACGCTGGCGCATGAGCTGCCAGAAGTGGAAGTACGGGCGATGAATCCTTCGGCGGAGGCGCGCCACTGCTGCCGTCTCTTCGGTGACGTTCTCGAACACGTGGCGGTGATGGCTGGGGTCTCGAGCAACCTTTTTCGGTTGATGGCTGAATACCGTCGCACCGAACGACGTGCCAGGGCACTCGAAGATGTCATTCTTCCCGAGATAGAAGAAACGCTGCACGACATGGAGATGCACTTGGAAGAGACAGATCAAGAGGAAGCTGTTCGGAGTCGATTGCATTACAATCGTTAGCGGCCAATTGCAGGACGTGGTCATGGTTTTCGCTCGCAGGCGATCAAACGATAACGACGACTGCAATGGCGTCGGTGAATAATGAGCCATCCCCCTAAGCCCCCGGGGAGCGGCGACGACGTATCTGGCATGGAAGCGCCAGGGCCACCTTCTGCTGTTTCCACACCGCATGCCGCGCCGGGCGATGTCGTGCTGACGGCGCTGCACGGCTCGCGTCATGGACTAAGCCACGGTGAAGCGGTGGCCCGGCTTGCGCATTATGGTCGCAATGCGCTACCTCGCCCGAGACCGCCGAGCGTTGCCCGCGTTTTCTTGCAGCAGTTCCTCAGTCCGTTGATCTATGTGCTGGCGGCGGCGGCGTTGTTGTCTTTGGTGATTCAGCATTGGTCTGACGCCGGCTTCATCTTCGCAGTGCTGCTCGTCAATGCCGTTATCGGCACGGTCCAAGAGTATTCTGCCCAACGTGCTGCGGTGGCGTTGCAGGAACTGGTGACCACCACCAGCCGGGTACTGCGGGAAGGCGATGCCTACGAAATCGACGCCGAGGAACTGGTCCCCGGCGATATCGTGCTGCTGGAATCGGGAGACAAAATCCCTGCCGACGTGCGCCTGCTCACTGGTTACGACCTGCAGGTGGACGAGTCCCTGCTCACCGGTGAGTCGCTACCGGTGCTGAAAGATGCGCGCGCGCTGTTGAAAGTGGATATCGCCCTCGGCGACCGCATCAACATGGCCTTCGCTGGCACCCTGGTGAGCCGCGGACGCGGACGCGGGGTGGTGGTAGGCACGGGGCTGCGCACACAGCTGGGGTTGCTTGCGGCCGCCGTGCTGGGTAAACGGCCGACCAAGCCACCGCTGCTGGTGCGGATGGAGCGGTTCACCCGTCGCGTGGCGATTCTGGTCGGTGTGGCAGTACTGATCATGGCCGCGGTGGCGATCACGCGCGGCATGCCGCTGAGCGAAATCTTTTTGTTGGCGGTCGCGCTTGCGGTGTCGGCCATTCCCGAGGGACTGCCCGTGGCACTCACGGTGGCGCTGGCGATCGGCATGCGGCGTATGGCCCGACGCAACGTAATCGTGCGCCAGCTGGTGGCAGTGGAGGGTCTCGGTTCCTGTACCTACATCGCCACCGACAAGACCGGGACGCTGACCGTAAATCAGCTCACGGTGCGCCGTATCGCCTTTCCCGGCCAGGGCATGTGGAAGGTCACCGGCGAAGGTATGGAACCCGAAGGCGTTATCCTCACGCCGCGGGGCACGCCTTCCCCAGAGGAACAGGCGCTACTGGAGCGCTTGTGCCAGGCAGCGGTTTTGACCAATGACGGCTTTCTCGGGCGTAGCGATCACGCCTGGACTCATCACGGCGACGCGGTGGACGTGGCCCTGCTGGTGATGGCCCACAAGGCCGGCATTATAAAGGCGGAAACTACCAATGCGTTCCCGGAGTTGGCCAGCGTTCCATTCGAATCGGAGCGCCTGTTCTCTGCCAGTCTCAACCACGTCGGTGGCAGACGACGGGCGTTCGTCAAAGGTGCGTTGGAACGGTTGTTACCGATGTCCAACACCATGGCTGCGCCCGGGCAAGACCTGGCTTTGAATCGACCGCTACTTGAAGCTGAAGCGCACGCGCTGGCCACCCAAGGGTATCGAGTGCTGGCGCTGGCGGCTGGGGATATTGAGCTGGGACCGGGCGAAGTGTTCTCCGAGGGGCATCTGCAGGGGCTTACCCTGGTTGGCGTGGTGGGCATGATCGACCCCCTGCGCCCCGAGGCGAAGGGCGCTGTCGCCGCCTGCCGGGAAGCGGGCATCGAGGTCGGTATCGTCAGCGGCGATCACCCCACGACCTCGTTTGCCATCGCCCGGGAACTGGAATTGACGGAGCGTCCGGATCAGGTCATCACCGGTTCGGCGCTGAGGCAGGCGAGCGACATCAATCAGATCACCCGCGGCGCACGGGTCTTCGCCCGGGTAGAGCCCCGACAAAAACTGGATATTGTTCAGTCGCTGCAACGAAACGGACATTTCGTGGCGGTCAGCGGCGACGGCGCCAACGATGCCCCGGCGTTGCGGGCGGCCCAGGTCGGGGTTGCTATGGGGAAGAGCGGCACCGACGTGGCACGGGAGACGGCGGGCCTCATTATCACCGACGACAACTTCGCCTCCATTGTCGCCGGTGTCGAGGAGGGGCGCATCGCCTATGCGAACGTGCGCAAGGTGATCTTTCTACTCATCTCCACTGGGGCGGCGGAGATCGTCCTCTTCACACTGGCACTTTTTACTGGGCTGCCGCTGCCGCTGCTGGCCGTGCAGTTGCTTTGGCTGAACCTCGTTACCAACGGTATCCAGGACGTGGCGCTGGCTTTCGAGCCCGGTGAGGGCGACGAATTGCAGCATCCGCCGCGACCACCGCGGGAACCTATCTTTAATCGACTGATGGTGGAGCGTGTGGTCATCTCGGCGCTGATCGTCGGCACAGTTGCCTTTTTCCTGTTCCAGTGGCTGCTGACCAGGGGTTTGGCGCTGGACGAAGCGCGCAATGGGACCTTGTTGTTAATGGTATTGTTCGAAAATATCCACGCCTTCAATAGCCGGTCCGAGACACGCTCGGTATTTCAGCACAATCCATTACGCAACCCACTGCTTTTGTTCGGGACGGCGGCGGCGCAACTGGTGCATATCGGCGCCATGTACACGCCGTTGATCAGCGACGTACTGCACGTGCAACCAGTATCACCGCAACACTGGTTAGAGCTACTAGGGTTGGCGCTGACGGTGCTGCTGGTGATGGAGCTGCACAAGGCCGTTCGTCGCTGGCGTTAAAGACATCACCGCTGTCGGTCTGACGCCCCGCCCCATCGCTGGCCCCAGGAAGCGGGCACGCGAACACGTCATTCTCCCAGCCTGGCAGCAGCGCCCGAAATGGAACCGACTTAGACGGTTGAGCGCGTACGCAAAGGCAATTTTCACGAAGACGTGCTACTATCGATTGCAGGTAAGCAATCGTGGAACAACAAGTACTCTTCGACCCCGATCTGATCCAGCGCTACGACAGAACCGGTCCGCGCTACACTTCGTACCCGACGGCGGTGCAGTTCCACGAGGGTTTCGGTGAGACCCAGTACCGTATCCGTGCCCCGGCAGCGAATGACGAAGCAAAACCGCGCCCGCTTTCGCTTTACTTCCACATCCCGTTCTGCGCCACCGTCTGCTACTACTGCGCCTGTAATAAGATCGTGACGAAAAACCGCGCGCACGCGGTCGACTACGTGGACCACCTCAAGCGTGAGATCGAGCTGCAAGCGCAACTGTTCAGTCGCGAGCGGGTGGTGGAGCAGTTGCATTGGGGGGGCGGTACGCCCACTTTCCTCAATCATGGTCAGATGCGCGCGCTCATGCGTACCACGGCGAGGCATTTCAACCTGCTGGACGGCGATCGCGGCGAGTACTCGATCGAGATCGATCCGCGCACGGTGAACGAGGAGACGATCGCGCTGCTACGCGATCTGAGCTTTAATCGCATGAGTCTCGGCGTGCAGGACTTCGAGCCCGATGTTCAAAAAGCGGTCAACCGCATTCAGTCGGAAGAGCAGACGCTCGCCGTCATGGACGCGGCCCGCCGCCACGGCTTCAAGTCGATCAATGTCGATCTCATTTACGGTCTTCCCCTGCAAGTGGTCGATGGCTTTGCCCGCACGCTCGACAAGATCATAGCCGCCAGTCCCGACCGTCTGTCCGTTTTCAATTACGCTCACCTGCCTCAGCGTTTCAAGGTGCAGCGCCAGATTAACGAGGCCGATCTGCCCACACCCGAAGAGAAGCTCAAAATCCTGCAGTTGACGGTCGAACGGCTGACCGAGGCTGGCTATGTCTACATCGGCATGGATCACTTCGCCAAACCAGATGATGAGCTTGCCGTCGCACAGCGCAACGGCATGCTGTGGCGAAACTTCCAAGGTTACTCGACACATGGGAACTGCGATCTGATCGGTATGGGTATGACCGCTATCGGCATGATCGGTGACAGCTATGCACAGAACGTGCACGGTGTGGAAGACTACTATCAACGCATCGACGCGGGGCGCTTGCCGGTGTATCGCGGCGTCGAGCTGACCAACGACGACCGCCTACGGCGCGAGATCATCATGCAGTTGATCTGTCACTTCGCACTTGACATTCCGCGGTTCGAGGAGAAGTGGCAGATCAAGTTCAATGACTACTTCGCACCGGAATGCCGCGAGCTCGAAGTGATGGTGTTAGACGGCCTGATCGCGTTGGAGGACGACATACTGCGTGTGCACCCAGCCGGCCGACTTTTGATTCGCAATGTCTGTATGGTTTTCGATCAGTACCTGCATAAAGACCCTGTTAAGCAGAAGTTTTCACGCGTTATTTAAGGACACAGACGACAGCCCGTCCGGTTGCTTCAAGCAGATTCTTGTTCGCGCAGCACCTTGATCTGGAACAGGGTATTTCGTTCTTCTTCCTCAAGGCTGGCTTCGATGAATCGGATGGTATTGCGGTATTTGGGAATTACGTTGTAGCGTAGCGCGTTGACGCGCTTTTGCGTCTTGCGCTGCTCTTCCAGTAAGCGCCAGAGCGCAGTCTCCGCCTCGCCAAGTCGTGCCAGAACGAGTGCCATGGTTCCCAGGGCCACGCGCGTTTGGTCGAGGCTCGTGTCCGTTCCCATCAGTGCCACCGGCTGTAACGGCAAGCGTTCGGCCGTAACCGCAGGGTACTCGACGCCGAGGCTACTGCGCGGCAAGATGGTTACATCAAGTGCCGGCGGCAGGCCCAAAGCCAACCGACGCAGCTTTCTGCCGCCGATGCGCATATGGGTAATGCTAAGCCAGCGATAGGCGACCTCGAGGGCAGTACGCGCTTCGCCGCGCAGCTGGCGGTACTGCGCCAGTCGCTGGTAGACGAGTCGCGTCAGCAACTCTTTCTTGCGCTCGAGTAGTGTGTGGCCCTTCTCAAGAAACGCGACCTGCCGCCTGAGGGTCAGCAGGGTGCTCTTCGTCGGCGGAATCTTCAGACGTTCTTCCATACCAGTTTGCTCGCTCTGCAGAAACAACCTCCCAGTTGTGATATTTCTTCAAGTCGGCCTCGGTCACCCGGCCCAAGGTTTCGGGCGGCAACAGCGAAAGTAGCTCCCAGGCCAGGTCCAAGGTTTCGACAATGCTCCTATCTTCCTGCTCACCCTGGGTAACGAAACGCTTCTCGAAGGCATCGGCAAATGCCAGGTACAAGCGGTCGCGCTCCGAGAGTTCCTCGGCGCCGATGATCGACGCGAGATTGCGTGCCTCGAGGGCACGCGCGTAGGAAGCATAGAGCTGACTAGCGACGCGCGGATGGTCCTCGCGCGTATCGTCCTTGCCGATGCCATCCTTCATCAGGCGGGATAAAGAAGGCGGCACCGTTACCGGCGGATAGGCCCCTTGATTGTGCAGTTCGCGGCTCAGCACGATCTGCCCTTCGGTGATGTAGCCAGTGAGGTCCGGGATCGGATGGGTGATGTCGTCGCTGGGCATCGACAGCACCGGGACCATGGTGATCGAACCGTGACGATCATGAATACGCCCCGCCCGTTCGTAGATTTCTGCCAGGTCAGAGTAGAGGTAGCCTGGGTAACCCTTGCGCGCCGGCACATCGCCCTTGGCGGTGGCGACCTCGCGTAGCGCCTCCGCGTAATGGGTCATATCCGTAACAACCGCGAGCACATGCCGGTCCAGGTCGAATGCGAGATACTCTGCTGCCGTCAGCGCCGTCCGCGGCAGGATTAGGCGTTCCATCGGGGGGTCGTCGGCAAGGTTAATGAACATCACCACATTGCCGAGCACGCCGCTGGATTCGAAATCTTCTTCGAAGAAGCGGGCGTCGGTGTGCGACACGCCCATGGCGGCGAACACCACTACGAAGTTCGCCGCTTCGCCGAGAAGCTTCGCCTGCCTGACGATCTGTGCCGCCAGTCGGTTATGGGGCAGCCCAGAACCTGAAAAGATGGGGAGCTTTTGTCCCCGCACTAGCGAGTTCAGCCCATCGATGGTGGAGATTCCGGTCTGAATGAATTCGCGTGGGTAGGACCGGGCCGACGGGTTTACCGGCGCACCATTGACGTTACGCTTAAGCGCGGAGATTATCGGGGGACGCCCGTCCTTGGGTTGCCCCACGCCGTTGAAGACGCGTCCCAGCATGTCGGGTGATAGCGGGAGCGTAAACGGCTCCTCGAGAAAGCGTACCCAGGTGCGCTCAAGATCAAGGTCGTCGGTACCTTCGAAGACCTGCACCAGCACCGTCTCATCGGAAGTAAGGATGACCTGGCCGTTGCGCTTACGTCCACGGTGGTCTCGGACTACTACCCGGTCACCGAGGGGAACACCGGGAATACCCTGCATGAAGAGCAGTGCACCGCGGGCCGCGGTGGCCATGCGGTATTCCTTTTCCTTCATGCCGTTTGCTCCTTGACGCCAGCGTACTCGATACGAATACGGTCGAAGGTCTCGTGGATCTCCTGGTCCAGCTTGCGGAGTTCCTCGGTCTGGTCGCTGCTATATACGCTCTTGATGCGACGCATCTTGGCGAGCAAGGGTAGTTGTGCGATATGGTCGACCGGGACCTCGAGTTCGAGGATGTCCTTGCCCTCGTGATAGATCTTTAGGGCGAGATCAAGCAGAATAAATTGCTTGCGTGGTGATGCGTAACTGTCCACTTTATCGAGCGCGCTCTGCTGGAGCACGGCTTCTTTGAGTAGACCGGCGCCCTCGAGCACCCAGCGTTGGGCAGGAGACAACGCCTCCGGGCCGACCAGATTGACGATGCGCGCCAGTTCATCGGCCTCGGCCAGTAACGCCAGCGCCTCAGCGCGTCTTTGCGCCCAAGCCGGGTCGACATGTTCGGCCCACCATTTCGCCGCCGTCTCGACATAGCCAGAGAAACTGTCGTTCCAGCCGACCGCTGGGTAGTGGCGGGCATCGGCGAGCTCCTTCGTAAGTGCCCAGAACGTTCGCACCATCTCCTTGGTGTGGCTGGTTACCGGTTCGGAGAAGTCGCCACCTGGCGGCGAGACCGCGCCGATCAGGCTCACGGACCCGCGGTTGCCGGCCAGCGTCTGCACGCTTCCGGCGCGTTCGTAGAACGCCGATAGCCGTGATGCCAAGTAAGCCGGATAGCCTTCCTCGACCGGCATTTGTCCCAGCCTTCCGGCCACCTCCCGCAGTGCCTCGGCCCAACGGCTGGTGGAGTCGGCCACCATCACCACATCGTAACCTTGGTCGCGGTAGTACTCGGCAATGGTGACGCCCACGTAAATGCTAGCCTCCCGCGCTACGACCGGCATGTTCGATGTATTGGCCACTAACAGCGTGCGTTCCATCAGCGATCGGCCGCTGTGCGGGTCGGTAAGTTTTGGGAAACTTTCCAGGACTTCCACCAGTTCGTTGCCACGTTCGCCGCACCCCACGTAGAGCACGATGTCCGCGTTCGCCCAGCGCGCGATCTGTTGTTGCACAATGGTTTTGCCTGCCCCAAAAGGACCCGGAACCGCCCCGGTTCCGCCTTTCAACAACGGGAAGAACGTGTCCAGGATGCGTTGGCCCGTCATCAGCGGGACGGCGGCATGATCCCGCGCCCGGTAAGGTCTCGGCCTGCGCACTGGCCAACGGTGGAACAGCTTCAGTTTGTGGACGTGGCCAATGCTATTGCGGATGCGGGCGATTACTTGATCTACTGTATAGTCTCCGGCCGGCGCGTGCTCTAGCAGCTCGCCACTTTGCGCCGGTGGTACCAGGATGCGATGCACCACCGTTTCGGTCTCTTGCACCGTGCCAATGATAGTGCCGCCGCCCACATGGGTACCGATGTCGAGCGCGCTTGCCGGTTCAAACTGCCAGACCTGCTCACGATCGAGCGCCGGCAGTTCGAGCCCGCGGGCGATCTGGTCACCGCTTTGCAATCGAATCGCCTTGAGCGGGCGTTGTACACCATCAAAGATCTGCCCCAGGAGCCCGGGGCCCAATTCCACTGACAGCGGATGACCGAGCGCCTGCGCTGATTCACCGGGACTCAGCGATTCGGTAGATTCGTAGACCTGAACTTGCGCTTGGTTGCCGTCGAGGCTGATCACCTCGCCAACCAGGCCCAGTCGGCCGACGCGGACTTGCTCACCGTTGTGCACGCCCTGCAGGCGAACCGTTACGATGGGCCCGTTGATTTGGACAATGTTACCCATGGAAAAGCGGTCCCATGTGTACCGGGGAAGGAAAGAGCCGTGCGAGGATCAGCGTATGCAGCTCCTGTTCGAGTCGCTCTATACGCCCCTCAAAGGTATTGTCGACGCTGATTCTTCCGTCCTTGCTGTTGACGCGCACGCCACCCGTACAGGAGGCGAACTCGGCTGACAGCGACACCCGCGTTTCGGGCACGGCCGCGCGCGCGATCTTGTCCCAGCCCTCAGCAAACCGCCGGTGATCGATGTCATTAACGGTAGCAACCAGTTCCTGTTCGCCAATGGCGCTGGCCGCCTCGGTCAGCAGCGCCTTGAACACAGGCAGATACCTCGGCTCGTCGGCGCTTAACTCGGCCAGCGCCACGCCGACGCCCTCCATTACCGACTCCACCAATGCCCAGCGCAAGCCATCGAGTTCCGCCTGCCGTTGGATTTCGCTGGCCTGAACTAGACGTCGATATTCCCGTTCCGACTGCGCTTTGGCCGCCAGCAGCTCTCGGTCTTCGAGCAGTGCAAGCTTCTCGGATGAGGCCTGGAGGATGCGTTCGCGAGCGCGATTGCCCTGACTGATTTGTTCCTCGGCCAGGGCTTGTGCGCGCTGGAGGATCGCTTGTTCGAGCGTGTCGACTTGGTCAGCCGTGTTCCTAGGGTTCACGGCCGCTCCTTAAGGGCTGATGGTCCGAGGACACGTAGAACCAGTTTTTCTACTGGCGGTTGATAATCCAAGGGCGCGTGTAATGGCGGTACCTCGGTTACTACGATTCGTCCGCCGGCCCTGCGCACGCGATTTAGGATCGGGCTACCGGCGCGTGCGAGCCCGTGCTCGAGAAACACCAAAGCCTTTTCTTTTTGCTCCAAGAGTTCGGTGAGCGTATGCTCGACGTCATCCGGGGTGGCATCGGCATGGGTCTCGAAACCGAGCAGGGTGAAGCCTTCCGTCAGTGCCTCACCCCCCATCGCGATAATTCTCATCAGATCTGTCCAAGCAACAGGATGGTCACCACCAGGCCGTAGATCGCGATACCTTCGGCGAGACCTAAGTAAACCAGTGTGCGACCAAAAGTCTCGGGCTTCTCGGCAATCACAGCCAGCGACGCCGCCCCGACAGGCCCCACCGCAATACCGGCACCGATGGTGGCCACTGCGGTCGGCATGCCGATGCCGATCAGCGCGAGCCCCAGACCTACCGAGATCTCTTTGCCAGCCTCAGCCGCCGCCGGTTGTGCCATGACGTCTTGAATGGCTAGCAGCACCAGGCCAACTTGGGCGATCACAAAGATCAAGAGATTGGCACCTACGGCACCTTTAAGCCAGCGGCGAACTTTCGCGTCTTTACGCAAAGGCCGCGCATCGAAATATATGCCCATGGCGATGATTCCCACCAACGCCAGAGTCATTAGTGCTATTAGCCAGTACATCGCGTGCTCCTCTATCTTGGTTTGTTGTCGGCTCCGGCGAGCCGTCCCGGTGATTGATTAGACAAGCGTAACCGGCTCGCGACGCTAAAGTTGCGCGCGTTCCGAGTACACACCATATCGCTCAATCCTGGACTGGCTGCGCAATCTTCCCTCACCCCCTGGCGTTCAACCTGGCGCCGAGCTGCAGGGGGCGAAACTCGCGCCCGTCGCCACTGAAGAAACGGGAAAAACCTTCGTAGTACTCGAGGCGCAGCACCTGAATGGTGACGATGGCACCTTCGAGCACGATGATGAAAATATTTCCAAGCACAACCGTCAGCCAGTGGCCGGTTACGCCCATCATGTCGGCCAGGGTAAAAACGGCGACGGCAAGCGCTACATGGTTCAAGCTGAAAGCAGCAACACGGAGGAACGAAAGCGTGTTGGCAAGATACTTGACGATCGCCTCGAAGCCCTCGATGAAAACCACTAACGCCTTCTCACCCAATCTACTTTTATTCTTACGCCACTTGTAGGCAAGGATTACGCTAATGGGGACCAGTAGTGCCAACATTTCAAGCAGGCCGAACCGACCCTCACCCATCCACTGGAAACCGCCATAAAGCCCACCCAAATATAACGCGATGCCGGCGAGGCCCTTGTCGTCGAACAGCGCCTCGCGAAACCGACCCTCGGTGATTAGATTGTGCACCGTCAAGGCACTAACAATAAGAATGAAGCCGATGCCCCAGTAGAGTGCGACCATTAGCATCAGCATGGGATCAGAGAGCGGACTCATCCACAGCGGGTGTACCAGCTCCTCGTAACCGAAGACGCTGCCGTAAAGGAAGCCAAACGCAATCGACGAGATACCCGCCGCCACAAAAGCCGGTACCATGATGGGAAAACGCCTGCGTATCGCCAAACCGATGACAACAATTACTGCGCCATGTCCTACATCTCCGAACATCATCCCGAACATTGCGATGAAGGTGGCGGTAAACAGGAGGGTCGGATCTATTTCGCCGTAACGCGGCACGCCGTAGTTTTTTACCAGGGCAGTGAACGGTTTCAGTAAACGCGAGTGACGCAGCACAGACGGCACCTGCGAACGCTCATCCGGCAACGGGTCGCGCGCGCGCATTATGAAAGGTCCGCTGTCCGGGCCATGGAGCGCTTCGCTTAGGGCGGGCACGCTGTCCGTTGGCACCCAGCCCTCCAGCAGTGCCAGGGCACCGCGTCCCCGCGCCTTGGTTCCCAGCTCTGCGTAGGGTGCGGCGACGCGTAGCGCCTGCCAGGCGACGCTGAGTTCGTGCCGATACTTCCGCCCCATGTCCTCGATCTGCTTGAGCTTTGCGGCTACCTGGTGGTCGAGCTCGGTATCTTGGGCGCTGAGCTCGTGGTCGATTTTTTCGGGGTAGTCGCTGAACTCCGGGGGGATGGTAATGGGACGGAAGTCGGCGGCCTCAAGCAACCCCGTTATATCCTCACTGGACTCGGCCGGCCCGACAACGACCACGTAGTCAAGCTCCGTGGCCGCGTGAAAAGATC
>JAOTYM010000222.1 GCA_029861845.1 Gammaproteobacteria bacterium
CTTCGATAAAGGCTTGTCTTTGTTGCATGGCACAGGTCTCTTTCCAAGGCATCGGCAAGTCCTCCTTGCCGATACGTTACTACCTGTAAACCATGTCCCCGGCTTAATCTGTAAACTATCTGTCCGGTTTATACCAGTTTTCACTGGATACCCGCTTCCCCGGGTATGACGGCCCACCCGATTGAGCCATGGTCCTTGTCGTCACTCCCGTGAAAACGGGAGTCTAGAAAGGTTTTAAGATTACTCTGGTTTCACTGGATACCCGTTCCCCGTTTTCACGGGGACAGGCATCACGGGTATGACGATCCACCCGATTGAGCCACAGTCCTTGTCGTCGTCACTCCCGTGAACACTGAACTCACTCACGGGCGCGGCAATGAATAGTGAACCCGAGCCTCACTACGATCGTGTTAACATTCGCGACACCAGCTGGATATCCCTTTGCGCTTCGGAGAGACGTGGTGAAAACATTGTTGCATGTAATAGTCAGCATATCTTTAATCATGCTTATTGTGCCTTTGGCCTTGGCACAGAACCTGAAATTTTTGGACGATGCCCCCATGTCACACTTCACCGAGGAGGATATGGAGATGTTTCTCGAAACTGCTTCCGATGCACTCGATAACGCTGCCGACGGTGCCGAAGTCTCTTGGAAAAACCCAGCTTCCGGGAATCATGGAACGATAGTGCCCGTTCGCACCAACTTAGACGATGGCAAGCGCTGCCGAGTGTTTCGATTGATGAATCACGCCGGCGGTCTTTCCAGCAATGTGAACCTCAAGGCGTGCCGAGACGACGTGGCAGGTTGGCAAGTCGTTCCGATCGATTAATCGTAGCTAGTAATAGTGGCGCCTAACGCCGAACTAGTCGGAGAATGAAGCTCAAGTACATAATGCTAGCTTTGATACCTACTACCTTCATATAGGTCTGTACCACGTCGGCGCCGACTGGCTCCATGAGGCGTATTTTGACCCTGACCATGAACGCGGCTTCGCACAACCGCGTGAGGGGGCTCGCGCCATCCAGCCAACGGAGAATACTTATCATGGCTACCGCCATCTCACTTCTAGTAATTTTGACGCTTTCGGCTATTGCGGTTCGCGCTGGGGCTGTGGCGCTGTGGCTGACGGGGCTACCGGAATACATGGCACGATTCCAGGCGACCTCGGCCTTTACGACGACGGGGTTTACGACCCATCAAGCGTCACTCGTCGTCAACCATCCGGACCGCCGCCGAATCATCATTGTGTTAATGATTCTCGGCAATGCGGGCATCGTCTCTGTTATGGCCACTGTTATTCTCTCCTACGTCAACTTCGAGGCGTCAGTTGAAACGTTAGCCCAAGAGGCGCTTTGGATGACCCTCGGGGCGGCGATGTTCTGGGTCGTCGGTCTCAGCAAGTGGGCGGATCGTCATACGACGCGATTCATACGTTGGTGTCTGCGGGGAATGAGGCGCCTCGATTCTGAGCGAATGGAGAGCATTCTTCTTCTTCCCAACGGCTACCAGGTTGCTGCGATAATGATTGGAGACGGAAACGAAACGGTCAGCGATTTGCTCTCCGGGGCGCGAGTAGCCGGACGGCAGGTGATTGTCCTCGGCGTGCTACATTCCGACGACACCTATACCAGCGCGCCGGTGGAGGACGTGCACGCGCAGGCCGCCGATCGGGTTCTGTTGTACGGAAGGACTCGAGACCTCGAGGCGCGATTGCGGGCGACTCGTTCTCCTCGGTGAACGGGCTTCAGGCACTTCCGCTCAGCGGCGACGAAAAATTGCTCGATAAGCCAAAGTAAGCATAGTATCCAAGCCGCACCCGACCTGACCATCGATGTTGCAGCACCACCGGCGTATGCCGACGACGCTTGACCACCTGCACCGTAATTCAAATACTGATCAATCATGTCAAAGTCATTAACACCCGCATTGGCCTTGCTGCTTTGGCTGGCCTCGGCGTGCATGCCGGGCGGCTATGCTATAGCGGGTGGGGATGAGGACCAGCCAGTGGAGCTGCCGATTATTCAGGAGTGGCAAGGCGATTATCCGGTGTCGTTACTCAATCGGCTGCCGCAAGGACAGCGAGGTTTGCGTGCCGGGTACGTTGGCGACGATCGACAGTTCCAAAGTATTTGGCGGGCCTTCAAGCCGCAGGAAGACATGCCGACAGTGGATTTCGACAGGCATCTCGTTGTCTTCTACCGCAACGTCGATTTCTACAATCACATCACGATATTCAAAGTCCTGCTGAAAAAAGGAATCGTCGAGATTCTGGCCATGCAGACCAGGTCCGCACTGCCCATCGAAGATAAAGTTGCCATGGCGTTGGCGGTTATACCCAGAGCCGGTGTGACCGCCGTCGAAGTGGATGGCGAGAGCATCCCGCTCAGGGTGCCGCATGGCGAACCTGCATCGGACCCCATGAATGCAACCTATATCCTGGAAGGTGAACAGGTGCGTCTCAAGCAGGGGCGTGCCGAGACTGTCATTGAACCCGAGTCGGCTTCACGGGTAAGGACATCGGTGTTCGGTGAACCGGCCGACGGTGACCTGGACGGCGATGGCGAGGATGACGTCGCCCTAATCCTGGTAAACGATGCCGGTGGCAGCGGGTCTTTCTACTACGTCGCGGTCGCGCAAAATCTGCAGGGCAAATATCGGGGTGGCAACGCGGTATGGCTGGGCGATCGAATTGACCTGCGGGATATCGCCATACGTAACGGCCTGGTGATTGTCCGCTATCTCGAGCGCAGCGCAAACGAATCTATGACCACGGCCCCAACAGTTGCCAGGACCATGGTCCTTCATCTTGATAACGGCAGGCTCATGGTGCGAGCGCGGCTCGGGGAGGCGGAGCAGCTGCTGCAAGGCTGGGTCAGGATCGGCCACGAAGTGCGGTCGTTTGCCCCGTGTGGTCAGGATGTCGAGTACTGGCTTGTGGGGAACTCACCGGCATTACCCCAGATTACGGCGGGCTATCACGAAACAGTCACCAATGCCGACCCGTATGCACCGACGTTCATGATTCTCGCCGGTCATATTGCTGAAACTCCGAGCGAGGGATTCGGGGCGGAGTATTCCGGGGCCATTGTGGCAACCCATCTTATTGGGATCCAGCCAGAGGAACGATGTCCTGATAGACCGACGGTGGTTGAACCGGTCACCCAATAGAGATGAATTGACCGCGAGATTGGCGCGAACCGACCAGACTTAGCGAAAGCGCCTTGACGATGGCACTCAAGTCTTGCCCGCGGATTTACTGGTGAAAGAAAGCGGCGTTCGATGCGCGGGTCAGACACCTTTGATTTTCCACGCCCTCTGCGGAAGGCGAAGGTGCTGGCAGGGAATGCGGCTGATGCTGGTGCTGGTGCAAAGGCTGTGGCGCCGAAACCTGCGGATGCAAAGGACTCTCCCAAAGCCC
>JAOTYM010000109.1 GCA_029861845.1 Gammaproteobacteria bacterium
GGCGCGGTGGTCTCGGACGGGCTTGAAAGCGGTCAAGTTATTACCGGGGTCGGCGGCCAATACAACTTCGTCGCTATGGCCCACGCGCTACCAGACGGGCGTTCGATAATCATGATCCGAAGCACGCGGGGCAAAGGACGCAAGTTAGAATCCAATATCGTTTGGAATTATGGCCACACCACTATTCCTCGCCATCTGCGCGACATCGTTATTACTGAATATGGCATCGCTGATCTGCGCGGCCAGCCAGATCAGGAAGTCATCATGGCAATGTTAAATATCGCCGATTCTCGTTTTCAGGCATCCCTGCTGCAACAAGCCAAAAAGGCGGGCAAGATCCCGCGCGACTACAGGATCCCGGCAGAGTTTCGCGACAACCTTCCGAAAAGTTTAAATAGCGCGATGGCCCCGTATAAGGCAGAGGGGCTGTTCCAAGAATTTCCTTTCGGGACGGACTTCACTGCCCAAGAAATTGTCTTGGCCAAGACTCTTAAGCATCTCAAACACCGATTCTCAAACAAGCTTACGATGTTAAGCGATATAGTGCGTGCAGTTTGGCCGCAGCGAGTCTCCGATGCTGCTTATCCATACCTAGAACGATTGAAACTCGAGAAACCTGCAACGTTTAGAGAAGGGCTAACGCAACGGCTGGTGGCTAACGCGTTAGAAAGGGGCGGCTACACAGTTTCAAAAAAATAACCACATCTAAGCGTCGAAAGGATGCCGAAGGATGATTGTGTCCTCGCGCTCGGCACCGGTAGATATGATATGGACACTTACGCCAGTGGTCTGCTCGATGCGCTCGAGATAGCGCCTGGCATTCGAGGGTAGGCCATCGAGTCGCGTTACAGCTACTGTTGATTCCGTCCATCCTGGCAACTCTTCATACACGGGCGTTGCCGGTGCCAACTGATCTGCGCCGTAGCTCGTCACTTTCCGTTGCTCGCCATCAACCTCATAGGCCACGCATAGACGCACGCTTTCGAGTCCGTCGAGCACATCGAGCTTGGTGATACAAAGGCCACTAACACCGTTAATGCGGCAAGCATGGCTAACGCCTACCGCATCGAACCATCCGCAGCGACGCGGCCGCCCGGTGGTGGCGCCAAATTCATTACCGCGTTCTGCCAATCGTTCACCGATATGGTCATGCAGTTCGGTTGGGAACGGCCCCGCCCCCACGCGGGTGGTATACGCCTTAGTAATTCCAAGCACATAATGCAGGTGCGACGGCGCCACCCCAACTCCAAGGGCGGCGGCGGCCGCGCACGTATTCGAAGAAGTCACAAAGGGATAAGTGCCGTGGTCGATATCCAGCAGTGTACCCTGTGCCCCTTCGAACAATATCGGCTTGCTTTGGTCGATATAGGTGTGGAGTAAATCTGAAACGTTGGCAATCATCGGTCGGATGCGTTCCACAAGCCCCAAATTCTCATCTAGCGTCTGTCGTAGATCCACAGGAGCGCTATCGAAATAACGGCTGAGCGCAAAGTTGTGGTAATCCAAGACTTGCTCTAGTTTCTGCGTGAATACCGTTTCATCGAGTAGATCTCCCAACCTTAGGCCGCGGCGCGCGACCTTGTCCTCATAGGCCGGCCCGATGCCACGTCCAGTGGTGCCAATAGCTGCTTTGCCTCGCAGCTTCTCGCGAGCAATATCCAGTGCGATGTGATGGCGTAGAAGCAGCGGGCAAGACTCGCTGATACGAAGACGTTCGGCAACTGCGAAGCCACTACGTTGAAGCTGATCTACTTCTTCGAACAACGCAGTCGGGGAGAGCACCACGCCATTACCGATCAGGCACAATACATCCTCTCTAAGGATGCCCGAAGGCACGAGGTGTAATACGGTCTTGTTACCATCGATGACAAGCGTATGCCCGGCGTTATGCCCGCCTTGAAAGCGTGCCACTGCATGCGCACGCTCGGTGAGCAGGTCGACGATCTTGCCTTTACCCTCGTCACCCCACTGGGTGCCGATGATCACCACGTTTTGCGCCATAGCCTTTCGATCGCCCTATTCTGCCGCCACCACGACCCAACCGCTCGCTTTACGTACGAGCTTACGATCACACTCCATATCGGCCGGTGTTGCGACGGTACCGGGGAGGCTGCTTACAACGCGCTCACCCAACTCGCGTAATCGTCTGATTTCGGAATAGAGATCGGCATCACCATCACACGGTGCGAGAATACCCGTTCGCACCGTATCATCATCGGCGGAGAGCTTGCGCAACAGCCGTAAGTCGGTGCTAAAGCCGGTCGCCGGCCGGGCGCGCCCGAACGCCTTGCCGATACCGTCATAGCGACCGCCACGGGCAACCGCGCGCCCATAAGCGGGCACGAACGCCGAAAACACCACGCCCGTGTAATAGCTGTATCCGGCAAGCTCCGCCAAATCAAAATGTAATGCCAGTTCGGGCATACGCGGCTGGACAGCGGTAACCACGGACCCCAGATTATCGAGCGCTTGCTGAACGGATGGCGGCGCTGCCTCAAGATCACGTTTGGCTTCGCGCAAGACCTCCGAGCCACCATTTAACTCCACTAACCGCATAAGCATTTGCTTGCTCTTTTCATCTACGCCGAAATCCTCGAGTAATGCAGTCATCGCCGGTTGGGCCTTGCATTGTAAGGCGTCGAAAAGCCGTTCCTCTTGGTCTTCAGTCAAGCCTGCCGCTGCCACGAGTCCTCGAAAGACACCGCTGTGGCCGAGATCGATATGTAGCCGCTCTATACCCGCGAGCCGTAGCGTGGTGACCATGAGGCACAGAATTTCGGCCTCGCTTTCGGGTCCGGCATGACCGAACAGCTCTGCGCCAAGCTGGAGTGGCTCGCGTGAGCTGGCAAGATCATCCGGACGCGTATGGAGCACCGAGCCCACATAACAGAGTCTCACTGGAGCCGTGCGTTTGAGGTAATGGGCGTCGATGCGTGCCGCTTGTGGCGTCATATCGGGACGCACCCCCATTAAACGACCGGTAAGCTGGTCGGTGACCTTGAACGTCTGTAGGTCCAATTCCTTGCCAGCCCCGGTGAGTAAGGCATCCAAGTATTCGATCATCGGTGGCATGACGAACTCGTAGCCCCAGGTGGCAAACAAATCCAATACCTTGCGGCGCAACGATTCCAGCCATTGCGCATCATCGGGCAATACTTCTTCAATACCTTCTGGCAGCAACCAGCGATCTTTTGCAGACATGGTTGGTGGTCGAGTGGGGGTCTCTGAGAATCAGTTAATGATGTACAACAACACGAGACCGATCAACATACTGGTCAAGCCGGCAAAACGTAGCGGTTGATCGGGAAGTTGGCTGATAGCCAGCAGTGTTCTTCGCATGCCATCTGGGCTTATAAAGGGGAAGATACCTTCGATGATCAAAAGCAGCGCAATCGCCACCCCTAATTCATGCCACATGATCTTGACGGCACTAATTTGCGTCCGGATTCTTGAGGAACTTGAAGAACTCAGCGCTGGGATCGATGATCACGATGTCATCTTTGCCTTTAAAGCTTTCCCGATACGCATTTAGGCTGCGATAAAGCGCGTAGAAGTCAGGATTACTCCCGTAGGCATTGGCGTAAATGGCGGTGGCCGTACCATCACCCTCACCGCGGATGCGCTCAGCCTCGCCATAGGCTTGAGCCAGCAAAATCTCGCGCTGCCGATCTGCATCAGCCCGTATCTTTTCCGCTTCCTCCGCACCCTGTGCGCGCAACTCCTTAGCGATACGGGCGCGCTCCGCCACCATGCGTTGATACACGGACTCGCTCACGTCGGCCGGCAGATCCACGCGCTTGATGCGAATATCGACCACTTCGATACCGAGCTTACGCGCTTCCGCATCAGCGCGCTCACTTACGATTTGCATAATTTCACGTCGGTCGCCAGAAACCACATCACGTACGGTGCGCTTACCAAACTCGCCCAATAAATCACTGCGCACTCGTTGCTCGAGCCGTCTCCGTGCCTCCTGTTCCTGCCCGCGCAATGTTACGAAATATTCCAATGTGTCGGTGATTCGCCATTTTACAAACCAATCGACGATCACGTTCTTTTTTTCTTGTGTAAGAAAGCGCTGTGGTGCGGCATCCAAGGTAAGAATTCTTGAATCGAAAAATCGAACGTTATCGATAAAGGGCACTTTGAAACGCAGGCCAGGTGTGTCATCGAAGCGTACGACCTTACCGAACCTAACGACAATCGCCCGTTCTCGTTCATCGACCCTATACGCGAACGACAGCACTGCCATCACCACCAACACCATGGCCACTAATATAGTCATTAGCTTAGCTTGGCTCACTATTCCGTCCCCCGAGTGCGGAGATCGTTACGGGTGCGGCCGCGACCGAAGGGTTGAGAACCGACTCCACTGTCCGCCCCAGCCGATGATGGCCCGTTGTCGCCGAGTCCGGATCGTCCCTGACTAACAATTTTGTCGAGCGGCAAATACAGGATATTGTTGCCGCCTTTTTGATCGATGAGTACTGTGGTGCTGTTCGACAGCACGGCTTCTACCGACTCTAGGTAGAGTCGCTCGCGCGTGATCGCCGGCGCTTTCTCATACTCGCGTGCGATTTTACTAAAGCGTTGCGCATCACCCTCGGAGCGTGCAATCACGCTGGCCTTGTAGCCCTCGCCTTCCTGCACCAGACGGGCGGCGTTACCCCGAGCTCGTGGCAAGATATCATTCGAGTATGCCTGCGCTTCGTTCTTAAACCGCTGCTCGTCTTCACGCGCCTTTACGGCATCGTCAAAGGCTGCCTTAACTTGCTCTGGCGGTTGTGCCTTCTGCATCTTAACGGTAGTGACAACGATGCCGGTCTTATACCGCTCCAAAATCTCTTGTAATAGCGCCTGGGTCTTGTCGGCAACGTCGACCCGCCCCTCAGTGATCACGTGATCTAACGTGCTCTTACCCACGATCTCCCGAATGGCTGACTCCGTCACCTGCGCGATTGTTTCTTCCGGATTCTGTACATTGAAAAGGTAGTTGGCTGCATTGCTGATTTGATACTGCACCGCGAACTCAATATCGACAATATTCTCGTCCTCGGTCAACATCAGTGCTTCTGCTGGTACATGGCTGGCACGGCCGGTACGTTCATTGCTACGGTAACCCACTTCCTGTTGAAAAACGTTCTGCACATCCACCTTTTCCACGCCCTCGATCGGAAACGGCAAGTGCCAACGCAAGCCGGCCTCCGTTACCTCTTGTAGCTTTCCAAACCGCAGTACAACACCGCGCTCGGCCTGCTGCACGACATAAAAACCACTGAGCAACCACAGCGCCAACACGACGACGACAATGACGCCAAACCCTATGCCACCACCCTTAAAACCGACACCACGACCGCGGCCGCCGCCCCGGCCGCCACCAAACAAACCGCTGAGCTTGTTTTGCACGTTACGGACGATCTCATCGAGATCGGGTGGTCCCTGTTGACCCCCCCGTTTCGGTCCCCAGGGATCCCTATTCCCAGAGTTACCGTTACCGGGTTTATTCCAGACCATAATCTTCTCCTGCCGATAAGTCGAGATATGATGCCAACGCCGCATTCTAGGATTATGAGCCGGTAGGGGCAAGGACAAGGCCAGAATCGGCCAGCCAGTATTCGGGGCGAAAATCCTCTTGCTTTTGTAACCAAACGACCTGATTGGGTTCGATTGCTACGTCGATCAACCAACCGCCGGCATCGGTGCTTGATTCACTTAAGACATCGAGATGTTCATGCACCAGCGCGCGTAGGCGTCCGCCATCAGCCGGAAACTGCAGGCGCCGGCGTACGCGATGCCTACGAAAATGCTCGGAGAGGGCTTGCTTTAGAAACCCAACACCATCTCCGGTTCTAGCCGAAAGCCAGACTTTGGTGATGGCGCCGTTGACGTTACGCTCGATGCGCGGCCCCTGTTGCACCAGATCGATCTTGTTGAATACGATAATTTGCGCCAGCGCGTCGGCACCAATCTCGGTCAACACTTGGTTAACCCGCATCATCGCATCGTGGCGTTCGGGGTTACTACTGTCTACGACGTGCAGCAACAGATCGGCCTGCGCCACTTCTTCCAGCGTGGCCTTAAAGGCCTCGATAAGGTCATGCGGCAGACGACGAATAAACCCCACGGTATCCGTCAATATAACGCCCGCATTACCGGCCAATGATAACCGCCTCATGGTTGGGTCCAAGGTGGCAAATAACTGGTCGGCCTCGAATACCTCTGCCCCCGTGAGACAGTTAAACAAGGATGACTTTCCAGCATTGGTATAACCAACCAACGATACGGTCGGGATGGGTACCTTGTGCCGCGATTTCCTGCGAATGTTTCGTTGGTTTCGGACCTTCTCAAGGCGTCGATGTAGTTTCTTGATGCGGGCGCGCAACAACCGGCGGTCGGTTTCCAACTGTGTTTCGCCAGGCCCACGGAGACCGATACCGCCTTTTTGACGCTCAAGGTGGGTCCACCCCCGTACTAGCCGCGTCGACAAGTGCGCTAGCTGTGCCAACTCAACCTGCAACTTGCCCTCGTGGCTGCGTGCGCGCTGCGCGAAGATGTCTAAGATCAAACCGGTGCGATCTAACACCCGACAACCCACTGCTTTCTCGAGGTTACGTTCTTGCACGGGGGATAACAGGTGGTTGACCAAGACCAGGTTGATGTGCTCCCGGGCCACGATTTCATGGACCTCGGCGGCCTTGCCCTGCCCTAGCAAAGTTGCGGGATCGATACGTCTACAACGACCAGATACTGAACCGCACACCTGGACGCCAGCTGATTGCGCCAGTAGTTCGAACTCCGCGGCATCATCGTACGCGTCATCTCGAGGTAAGCGTAGGAAAACCAAGAGCGCGCGTTCGGCCGCGGCAGCAACCGCACCACGGCTGGTTTGCGAATTACTCGTTTCCGGGCCCCTTCTGGGCATCGTCGTCACCATCCAGCTCAAGCTTAACGGCGCGGCTTGGGACGACAGTTGAAATGGCGTGCTTATATATCATCTGGCTGACGGAATTACGCAACAGCACTACAAACTGGTCGAAGGATTCTATTTGTCCTTGCAACTTAATCCCATTGACCAGAAATATCGACACCGGGACGTGTTCCTTGCGCAAGGTATTCAAGAAAGGGTCTTGTAAGGCTTGCCCTCTTTGCTGACTCATGGCTGTTCTCCTGTTGTTATATATCCTTGTTCCCCGCAGGGTAATTTGTTATATGCCTCCGGATCGATGAGACTCCAAGACGACAGTTTCAAATTATAGCCCTTTATGGCTGAATCTGCGTGTCAAATAGTCGCCACAGGCGGCCGACAAATCGGCCCTCTCATCGTCGAGATAGTGTACACCAGGATATTTACGCAACCAGGTCAGCTGGCGTTTTGCCAGTTGCCGAGTCGCCGCCACCCCACGTTGGATCATTTCATTATAGTTGACTAATCCCGTCAAGTATTGCCATACCTGGCGATATCCCACCGTGCGCATAGCAGGGAGTTCCGGTGTTAAATCACCGCGTTCACGCAGGCATTCTACTTCGGCCACCAGCCCCTGCTCCAACATGCGGTCAAAACGCCTGGCGATACGGTCATGCAGCTGTTGTCGCTCACGCGGGTAGATGCCAATTTTTATCAGGTCATAGGGGATAACGGCGTGCCGGGTTTTCGTATGCCAGTGGCTGGAAGGTCGCCCGGTGAGTTCTACCACTTCCAATGCTCGTTGTATGCGCTGGCCATCGTTTGGGTCGATGCGGGCAGCCGCGTCAGGATCGAGGGCCTGAAGTCGCGCGTGCAAATGCGCCCAGCCGGTTTGCCTCGATTCATCATTTAAGCGTTTGCGGACTTCCTGGTTCGCCCTTGGCAGTGGCGCCAAACCGTACTCCAATGCATGAAAGTAAAACATGGTGCCCCCGACAAGCAGGGGTATACGCCCGGCATGAATGATCTTGCATATCTCTTGTAGGGCATCCACCCGAAATTCCGCCGCCGAATAGGGTTCGGCGGGGTCACGAATATCGATTAAACGATGCGGGGCCTTGGCCTGTTCGGCCAATGTCGGCTTGGCCGTACCCACATCCATACCGCGATACACCTGTGACGAATCGACACTAACGATATCGACCGGGAATTCTGCGTGTAACGCCAGCGCGAGCGCCGTCTTACCGGCCGCCGTGGGCCCCATCAGAAAGATAACGGGGCTAAAGTTTTGCTTCGACATGCCGAAAGAATTATGCCATGTCCAGCTTTTTGCAGACCATTCGTGCCGAAGCCGCAGAATGTCTAACGCCCTCACCAGGCGTAGGCGGCGCCGAAGTCGCGCCCATCATCGCCGTCGGGCGTCGCTTAGCCAACAGACGATTGGCCATCTCGGCCCTCCCTGGCGGCGGGATATGCAGCGGGGGCGGGCTTGAATCCGATCGCGTTATCGCAGAAATCCGCAATTTATTAGAGGGTTAGATCATTATTCTCGCCCCGATTCCGGGCGCAGATGAGGAAACAATAATACATCTCGGATTGAGGCAGAATCGGTAAGTAGCATCACCAATCGGTCAATGCCGATCCCTTCGCCCGCGGTCGGCGGCAGACCGTATTCCAGGGCACGAATATAGTCGGCGTCGAAGGGCATGGCTTCTTCGTTGCCGGCTTGCTTTTGTCCGACTTGATCACGAAATCGTTCGGCTTGATCGTCCGGATCGTTTAGCTCGGAGAATCCATTGGCGATTTCGAGGCCGCCAATGAAGAGCTCAAAGCGATCGGTAATGTGTGGATCATCGTCGTTGCGCCGCGATAATGGCGATACCTCGACTGGATATGCGGTAATAAAGGCTGGTTTAGTCAGCTTCGGTTCGGCTATTTTTTCGAAGATCTCTATTTCGATCTTGCCGAGCCCGGCGTCGTCATCGAGCGGGATCTCCAACCGCGCCGCCAAGCGACGGGCCGAGTGTAGATTAGACAAATCCTGCCCCCGGATGTCGGGATCGAATTTTAAGATGGCATCGCGCACGCTCAAACGTACGAACGGCGCTGCCAGATCATACGGCCGGCCTTGATAGTTGATCGTGGTCGTACCCAGGACATGCTGGGCCACACCACGCATCATCTCCTCCGTAAGATCCATAAGATCCGTATAGGTGGCATAGGCTTGGTAAAACTCCAACATCGTGAACTCGGGATTGTGTTCGGTTGATAACCCTTCATTACGAAAGTTGCGATTGATCTCGTAGACACGTTCGAACCCACCGACAACAAGTCGCTTTAGATACAGCTCCGGGGCCACCCGTAAGAACAGATCCATCCCCAAGGCATTATGGTGTGTCACGAACGGGCGCGCCGTGGCGCCCCCTGGTAGCGCTTGCATCATCGGTGTCTCCACCTCAAGAAATCCGCGTTCGTCGAGGAAACGTCGCAGATACTGAACAATTGCACTGCGCCGGCGGAATGCATTGCGTGCGCCATCATTCGTTAACAGGTCGAGATAACGCTGCCGATAGCGGATCTCCTGATCGACCAGCCCATGATACTTTTCCGGTAGCGGGCGTAACGCCTTGGCCAACAGACGAATGCTATTGACCAAGACCGTCAGTTCGCCCTTCTGGGTCTTAAACAAGGTACCTTCGGCGCCGACGATGTCACCGAGATCCCACTTCTTGAAGTCCTTATACGGCACCTCGGAGAGCTTATCTTGTTGCAGACGAAGCTGGATCTGACCGGACACATCTTGGATGTGGGCAAAGCTGGCCTTGCCCATGATGCGCCGCGTCATCATGCGGCCGGCGACACAGACCTGAATGGGGCGGGCTGCTAGTTGTTCGGCGTCGTCATTGTCGTGCTGTCTATGCAAGTCGGCCGCGAGGGCGGTGCGGGCGAAATCGTTTGGATAAGGATTACCACGCTTGCGTAGTTCCGCCAGTTTTTGCCGACGCTCGCTGACCTGTTCATTATCGCTATCTTCGTGAATCATAGTTTCTTATTAAAATCAGTCTTCTAAAACTTGTTTCTAAAGCGGTTTAGACACCACTTTTAAGGCTCGCTTCGATAAAGCGATCTAAGTCGCCATCTAATACGGCGGTCGTGTTGCCGGTCTCGACGCCAGTGCGGAGGTCTTTAATACGCGACTGGTCGAGCACGTAGGAACGGATTTGGCTACCCCAACTAATATCCGCCTTCGTATCCTCGAGTTTCTGTTGTTGCGCTCGCCGCTGGCGTAACTCGTGCTCATACAACCTCGACTTCAACACCCTCATCGCTTCTGCCTTATTCTTGTGCTGAGAACGACCACTCTGGCACTGGACAACGATGCCGGTAGGCTCGTGGGTAATGCGGACGGCTGAGTCTGTACGGTTGACGTGTTGCCCGCCGGCGCCACTCGCTCGGTAGGTATCGACACGTAAATCGCCCGGATTGATGTCGACTTCGATGCTGTCGTCCACCTCCGGGTACACAAACACCGACGCAAACGACGTATGTCGGCGATGGCCCGAATCAAACGGTGATTTCCGAACTAGCCGGTGGACACCAGTCTCGGTACGCAGATATCCATAGACATACTCGCCGGTATATTTGACAGTCGCGCTCTTGATACCCGCCGCTTCACCGGCAGACGTCTCGATAAGTTCAGTCTTAAAACCGCGCCGCTCGCCCCAACGTAGGTACATACGCAGCAACATCTCGGCCCAGTCTTGCGCCTCGGTGCCCCCGGAGCCCGCCTGAATGTCCAAAAACGCATTATTGGCGTCGCTCTCGCCAGAAAACATGCGGCGAAATTCAAGATCACCGACGTGGGCGCCAAGATCTTCTAGGTCTTTAGCGATCGAATCGACCACATCGGCGTCTTGCTCTTCGCGCGCGAGCTCAAGCAACTCGCCCGCCTCCGTCAAGCCGGCCTCGAGGCGATCCAGGACATCCACGTCTTTTCCGAGTCGAGCCCGCTCGCGCCCCAGTTCCTGCGCGCGCTCCGGGTTGCTCCAAATCTCGGGGTTTTCGAGTTCGCGTTGAAGCTCTGTAAGACGCTCCCGCTTGACGGTGTAGTCAAAGGTACCCCCGTAGTTCACGGGAGCGTTCTTTTAGGTCCTTAAGTTTAGAAATGAGCGGATTGAGGTCTTGCATAGCGCGCTGCACTGAAGATTCCAGTCGGATGAGTCGCGCAAGAATACCGTAAATCATCGAGGGTTTCATCCAGCCACCGCCCTCTCCACCCCCACAAAACTCTAGTCAGTACCATCGCTGCCAAGTAGAATCTTCAGTTCACCCGAAACAGGAGCACGCGGGATGACGCGCAAGATTTCCAAGACCGATAAGGAGTGGCGACAACAGTTGACACCGGAACAATATAAGGTAACGAGAAAAAAGGGCACGGAACCGCCGTTCACTGGAGAATATGACGATTGTAAAGACCAAGGTGTGTATCAGTGTATATGCTGTGGCAACGACCTGTTCGATTCCGAGACGAAATTCGATTCGGGTACTGGCTGGCCGAGTTTCTATAAGCCAATCGCTGAAGAAAACGTAGATACCGAAGCGGATAACAGCTTGTTCATGCGACGGACCGAAGTGCTATGTAATCAGTGCGGTGCCCACCTCGGTCATGTTTTTGATGACGGCCCAAAACCAACCGGCCAACGTTACTGCATCAATTCTGCTGCATTAAATCTTCAAGAAACAAAACAATCCGAAGAGATCGAGTGATATCTTTGTTTTGTGGCGCGTATGTGGGGGCGCCGGCCCAGAGCGAGGGTAGCGGCTGGGATTGCCGGCGCCGCCTCAGGGGCAGCGTTTCTTTGGGTGCTTTCTTGTCGCGACAGAAGTCGACACAAACTAAATCTTAGTTACCTGCATCCGCATATACTTCTGGAAAAAATACCTCCTTCCAGTCGGAAGGCGCATTCTGAAGCATTCCCGTCTTACGCATGAACTTCGCGTACTTCATGACGTTTAGCGGCGCAACGCCAAATCTCGTGTCAGCTTGTGTGATGACGGCATGTACGAAATCAAGCGAGAGACCCGAATTAGCGTGCTGTATGTAGACCTCGGCTGCATAGCGCTTGTCTTGTTCTAGAATGCCTATCGCCTCCTTCACCGCTTCATACACAGCACGAAAGGTCTTAGGGTTGGCCGTGCGAAACTGGCCGCGCGCCCACATCGCCGTGAACGTAGTGGGCCCACCCAAGATGTCATACGAACTAAATACCTGGTGTATGTTTGGGTCCTGCAACTCTTGGTATTGATAAGGTGGACTAGTCAGGTGAGCGGTTATTCCAGACTTACTGGCAAGCAAAGCTGCGCGCGCGTTCGGATGGGCCATGGATACCGTGAGCTTGTCGAGCTGCCCGTAATTCTGATCGCCAAATGCTTGCGCCGCCGCCATTTGCAGGATCACGGCCTGCATCGACTTCTTAACCCTAGGGAGTGCGATTCGGTCATCATCGGTGAGGTCCCTGAGACTCTTGACGTTGGGGTTACGGCTATTCAAGTACAAGGGCATGGAACTCAACGCCGCAACACCTTTGATCCGCGTCCGCCCGCTGGTGTTATCCCACATCGTAAGCATCGGCACGATACCGCCGGTAGCAAAATCCAATAACCCGGCCTTTAGTGCATCATTCATTACTTTGCCGGACGGGTATCGATTCCACCTGACTCGCACGTTCCCCAAGCCGGCGGCGCTGACGTGTTTCTCGACCAGGCTGTATTGCCGCATCATCATCAACGGCAGATAGGCGACAC
>JAOTYM010000223.1 GCA_029861845.1 Gammaproteobacteria bacterium
TTTATCGGCGATGCACAATGTATCAACTGTCACAACGGTCCGCTATTCACAAACAACGAGTTTCACAACACCGCTGTGCTGCCGGTCGCCGGAAAGCTTCCGTCGTTGGGACGTGTTGGCGCAGTCCGCGAGGTTGGCGATGATCCTTTCAATTGCCTCGGTGAATTCAGCGATCATCCCGCCGGTAGATGTTCGGAGTTACGATTCGCTCGGACGGGCGATGAATTAATCGGCACCCACAAAACGCCATCCCTCAGAAACGTTGCGCTAACAGCGCCTTATATGCACGCAGGCCAGATGCAAACGCTTGCCGAAGTTATCGATCAGTACAATCGCGCACCGCTCGCGATAGTCGGACACAACGAAGCAAAACCCTTAAGTCTTTCGCGAAAAGAGAGAAAGCAGCTTGAGGCGTTTCTACACACCCTGAACAGTCCGATTGCAACATCGCCGGAGTGGTTGCAAGAGCCGTAAAGGCTCAGCCCTTTACATATTCCACACTTCGATCAGGAAGTTGTTCAGCTTGCGTTAAGTCGCCAGTCGTTACCTTCGAAAAATAGTGCGCAATGGGCAGCACTTTATAAATTCGAAAGGAACATCTCTCATGAAGAAAACCGCTTGGGCAACATCTCTGTGCCTGATCTTTTTGGTCAGCAATGCAAACGCCGATGGTTTATCCGTAGGTGCGTCCTATGGCTACGCCAATATCGAAGACTCGGACCAGGTCTTTTCATTTGACGCCGCTGATTCCGGCTACAAGCTGTTTGGTCGTTACATGTTTAATAACGGTTTCGGAATCGAAGGCAACTACATCGATTTTGGGAAGCCGGATGACAACATCCTCGGCCAGATCGCCAGGATCGATGCGGAAGCATGGACGCTTTACGGTGTCGGTTCACTCGGCCTCTCGGACACGTTTGACCTGTTCGCGAAAGCGGGCGTTGTTTCCTGGGAAGCCGATTCGTTGATTGACGGGATTCGTGTTGGCGTCGACGACGGCGAAGACCTTGCGCTGGGTCTCGGCGCCAAGTTGAATTTCAGCGAGTCGTTGGGTTTGCGCACGGAGTTTGAATGGTTCGACATTGACGACGCCGATGCTGTCTGGATGGCTTCGGTCGGTATTGAACTAAGGTTCTGATTTAGTCCGAATCAGGTACATGCGCCCCGTCGACTGGCGGGGCGCATGTGACTTCCAGTCAGCCTTTCGGGATGACTATCAATTTCTCTTTGAGCCGATTGCTGAAATAGAAGAATAACACCGGCCAGACTATGAACGGACCATAGAATGCCAGGGCAGGATGGATACTGAGCCTGTCAGCGAAGACCACGATTGGCTCATGAACTGCAATCGCAAACGCGAAAGACATACGCGACAAGTGACGAGTCAGTCGTTTCGGCTCACGCTCGTCACTGTCATATTTCATGAAACGAATGTCGTTAACGAACAGTGCGGCCGCGATAGCGGCAAATGCCAGCGGAGGAATCCATAACAAGCCACCCTGCGGCATCGAAAGCATTACGCCATACAACAGCCAAAGAACGACGACAGCCATCAATGTCGTCGTTACCAACTCGCCAGTAGCTACTCTTCGACTTTTTTCACGAAGTGCCAGGAGAGCGCCGCCGATGGCGCTCAAGGTAATTGCCGCACTGGCGACCGCCATTGGCGCAAACGAGGTTATGCTGAACAAGATCGCAGTGGCGGCGACGATGGTGGCGGCGATAGCAAAAGTTCTACCGGCCAAAACGTGGGGACGAGAGCCCTTGGTTACGGATAGCGCTATCAGTGCGCCGAGCAGCCCGGCGCCGCCCAGAAGGGTATGCAGGAAGTAAGCGAAAGGATGAAACGGGTCCCAGATATTCACTCATTCGCTCCGCACATGTTAACCGCTGTCTTTCAGCGTGTTAATGACGGCACCGCAAGTTTTAAGTAATTTACGAATTTCATTTGTGTCCTGTTAAAGCGGGCATTCTTCTGCAATCGAACCCGGGATATTCCATTTGGGATCGTCTGTGTCGGTAAAAGTGTCGGCATTTAACTTGCCGCCGTGTTCGCGCATCCAGTTCGCAATAACCTCACGAATCAATGGTGTATCACTGGAAATTGGAAAACCGCCTTCGGGAATTATCGGTGTCAACACGTCATCACCGCCAGTTGCGAGGAAATCGGTTGTCATGATTGCGAGCAGCTCGTGATCCTCGATTTCAGAACCATCTGCGCGAATCATCGTTACGTTGAGCTTGTTATCGTCGCAGGCAGCGGATACGCGAATACCGGCCAGGCCAGCACGTCTGTCGCCTTTGAAAACCTCGCGCTCCATTACAGTTCTCAGCTCGGCGCCGGTCAGATCCAGCTGTACAACGACATTGTCGAAGGGGTACAGCTCGTAGACGGAACCGTAGGTCAGATCGCCTTGTGGCAGGTCCGCTCTGAGTCCACCGACGACATTGTGAATAACTGCATCGCCACCGACGGCATCCAGCACGACCTCCGTGAAGAGATGTCCGATCGCCGAATTCGAACTGTCCGCCCTTGTTATAGGTGTTTCCAGGAAGACGCCAAGTCTTTCCGACTTCAAGATACTCGCGCGCTGCGTCGCGAGCTCCGCGATTTCAACAATTCGACCATCTGGCGAAACGACACGGCCTGCGTAGCTGGCGACGTGCGTGGAACCGGCAGCGTCGTCCGCAGCGATACAGCCGCCGGTCGTGTTGTCCACAAAACCGCAGATCGTCTGCGGTGGATGAATCCTGCGTGACGCCAGCGATCCATCGGCGCGATCAAACACGTAATCAACGCGCCCGAAAGCGCGTGTGTGAGAAAAGCTGGATGTAATCGCTATGCCATTTACTACGTGGGCGATACCCGCATGGGCATGCCCCCCGATAATCTGGTCGACCAGCCCCGCCGGGAGATCCAATGCGACCTTCATGATCTCGCCGGCAAGATTGCAGGACGACAGGTCCAGTGGGTTATCGAACTTGTCACAATGGCTGCCGGCATGCGCCGTGATGATGACAATATCGGCGCCTGCTTGGCGCAGTTCTTCTGCTTCACGTTTGGCGGTAAGTGCGAGCGGCGCCACGGCAAGGCCGCGCGTGTTGGCAGCAATCGTCGTAATCAATGCGTTTTCGGTCATCAGGCCGATCACTCCGACTTTGATGCCGTTGCGATTGATAAGGACAGATGGTTTCACATTCGGCCAGTTAACGGCCTGCCCGGTTTCCGTATCGATCAGGTTGGCGGCCAGCAGTGGAAACTCTGCTTCGGTGGCACGCATTTTTAGCGCGCCCTGCGCATCGTCATTCTCGTCTGCGGGTGTCGCTTTCTCACCCGCCGGCCCGAAATCGAATTCGTGATTACCGATGGCCGCGGCGTCGTAGCCCGCAATGTTGAATGCAGTAAC
>JAOTYM010000018.1 GCA_029861845.1 Gammaproteobacteria bacterium
CGATGAACCGGTGCTCAGCACGGTTGGTGGACAAAGCCGGGCCATCGCCTGGTTCATCATCAAGGCGCTGCCTGGTAATACCCGCGATATTCAAGGCTACAAAGACTACGTTGAAGAGGTGGTGCAAACGCGATTCGAACGCGTACCCGGGGTGGCACTATCAGAAGTGCGTGGCGGGCGCGATCGTGAAGTGCGCATAACGTTTGATTCCTACAAGGCGGCCAGCCTTGGCATCGAGTTTCCAGTCGCGGCCCGGCTCGCGGGTGCCAGCGATGATGTTTCTGCCGGTAGCGTCGATGTCGGCAAACGTCGCTACACCGTTCGCTACACAGGGGCGTTCACACCCGAGGACATGGGTGACCTCGTACTCGAGTGGCGCGAGGGGCGACCAGTGTTATTGCGCGATCTTGCCGACATCGATGTGCAGATGGAGGATCGTCAGAGTTTTGTAATCACGAAGGGCACACCCGCGATCGCCGTCAATGCGCATCGAGAGTCAGGCGTCAACGTATTACAAGTGATGGAAGGGCTTAAGCAAGCGGCGGTTGAGTTGCAAGCAGGACCGTTAGCGCGCGCCAAGCTATCGATCGAGCAGGTCTATGATGAGACCATCTACATTGATCGTTCCATCCAGATGCTGCGCAATAACCTGGCACTGGGGATCGCGCTCGCGGTCGGGGTACTGTGGTGGTTTCTGCGGCGATTTCGCGCCACGCTTATGGTAGCAGTTGCCATACCGTTGGCAGTGGCGGTGGCGTTTGTGGTGTTAGACGCGACCGGGCATACGCTGAATGTGATATCGCTAGCCGGCCTAGCGTTTGCGGTTGGCATGGTGCTCGATGCCGCCATCATCGTGCTAGAGAACATCGTTCGCTTGCGCGAGCGCGGGGAAAAGGCGGATTCGGCATCATTGAAGGGTGCAAGCCAAGTGTGGGGAGCCTTACTCGCCTCGACCGCGACCACGGTAGCCATCTTCCTGCCGGTGGTATTTCTCAAAGATGAAGCCGGCCAACTGTTCGCCGATCTCGCGCTCACAATCGCGGTGGCGGTCGTGGCCTCGCTACTCGTCGCCGTCGCGATTGTGCCGACCGCCGCTAAACAATGGCTTAGCCACTTACAGCTGCACGATAGGCATTCGCATTGGTGGCAGGCGGGGACCGGCTGGATTATGCGCATGACGGATACACCTGAGCGCCGAGCGCTTTGGATCGGCGGACTCATTGCCGTGCCATTGTTGATTACCTGGTGGCTTGTTCCCAAAGCGGACTATCTACCGGAGGGTAATCGTAATCTTGTATTTGCCTACATACTGCCACCGCCCGGGGTGAATATCGATCACATTGAGCAGGAGATGGGCCGCGTCATTGCCGATCGCATCGCGCCCTACCTGACTGGCGAGCAGGAACCCAAGATCAAGCATTACTTTTTCGTGGCCTTCCCGCGTGGCGTATTCATGGGCGCCCGCACCGAAGATCCGTCGCGCTCGGGTGAATTGGTAGATTTGATCAACTCGGCCGTGACTGGCTTTCCCGACACCCTGGCGTTTGCCAAACGCGCATCGCTGTTTGGTGGCTTCGGTACCGGTCGCACCATCGACATGAACCTGCAGGGCCGCAACGTGGATGTACTGCTTAAGGCCGCGTTGGTTGCCTATGTCAACGTCCAACAAGCGCTGCCTAACTCGACGGTGCGGCCGCTGCCCGGTTTGCAACTGGCCGAGCCCGAGCTGCGGCTAGTCCCTAATGAACGCCGTATTGCGGAAGTCGGCTGGAATCGAGAAGTCATGGCCGGTGTGTCGCGCGCCCTGGGTGACGGCCTGTTTGTGGGCGACTATTTCGATGGCGAAGAGCGCCTGGATATCATCGCGCGCGTGCAAACGTGGGCCACGCCCGAGGAATTGGGCGCCATCCCCTTGGCGACGCCTAAGGGTGGCGTATTACCGGTGGCCGAGCTCGTGGATGTGGTGCGCACGGCTGGACCCGATCAAATCCGTCGCCTCGATCGGCGCCGCACCGTGACGCTGCAGATTACGCCGCCCGCCAATATGTCGCTAGAAGAGGCCTTGGAGACCTTGAAGCAAAAGGTCGCACCGGGGATAGAACGGCTGCTACCCGAAGACGGTGCCATCCGCTATAGCGGCACCGCCGACAAGCTTGAACTCGTGATTACCAGTATGGGGGGCAGCTTTTTGCTCGCGGTTGCCATCCTCTATCTGCTCATGAGCGCGCTGTTTCGATCCTTTCTCGATAGTCTGCTCGTGCTATTGGCCCTACCGCTCGCCACCGTCGGCGGGGTGATCGCACTGCAGCTCGTCAACCGGGTCACCTTCCAACCCATGGACATGTTGACCATGATCGGCTTCATCATCCTTCTCGGGCTGGTCGTAAACAATGCTATTTTGCTGGTGCACCAGACCCGTGCCGCGGAACGTGAGGGTACGCCACGGCGGGCGGCGGTCGAACAGGCGGTAAGCCTGCGCCTGCGGCCGATACTGATGAGCACGCTGACCAGCATATTTGGCATGTCACCGTTGCTGTTGGTGCCGGGGGCGGGCACCGAGCTCTATCGCGGCCTGGCCGCGGTGATCGTCGGTGGCATGGTGGTCAGTACCGCCTTCACCCTATTGTTATTGCCGAGCTTGCTGCGGAGCGGCGAACAGACGGCAGCCACCGTTGATGCTCGCACTGGTGCGCCGGCGTCCTAGGGCTGACTTACCAATCAGTAAGTCGACGAGCAGAAAGCGGACATCACAACCGTCTGTCTGACGACACCGACAGTGGCGTTGCCCCTGCGACGTCGGCAGTAAATGGGTTAAGCGTCTGGAAAATAAGCGTGTGCTTGCAGGGGTAGGGATTTCGGCCGGCGTTCAAGCCCAGAAACATCTAACAAGGGCCGGCAATGGGTGCGATTACTTACTTATGAGTAAGTCGAAACGGCTAACTGTGAGCAGGCCAGAACCTTCTAGGCCCTGGTCATGAGGACGATGCGTTCTGCTGTATCGGTCTCAACCTCGTAAGGCCGCAGACTATTGGCGAAACGACGCAGAATCCTGCCCGCCTCGACGTGAATCGCCTGCACGTCCCCGCGCAGCTCTATGGTGTCCGTCTCGTATTTGATCTTGCATTCCTCGATATTTCGCATGACCCTTGCCTCTTCCCGATTCGGGTGGCCAAACCCGCTCGGCCACCAAGTACTGGAGGTGTTGCAACACTTGTGCCAGTTCGCTCGGCGCCTTGTTGTGACCCAAAATCAAGCACTTGCAATGTGATCACGGTTGTATTACATTGTAATACATGGCGCTGGTTACTTTCCGCGTCGATGATCGGTTAGCCCGGCTGCTGGAGCGTTTGAGTCGACGCACAGGACGTCCAAAAAGCGGACTCATTCGCGACGCCCTAGAGCGGCAGTTCGCCTTAATGCGTTTCGAGGGCCTGCGGGAGACCACTGCCCCGTTTGCCGAGGCGCGCGGCTGGCTTACCGACGACGACATTTTCGATGAAATCTCGTGAGGGTGTTTCTCGACACGCGTGTGCTGATCGCCGCCCTGGCGACGCGGGGTATTTGTGCGGACCTCTTGCGCCTGGTGTTGCTTGAACATCAGTTATTGGCGAGCAAGGCCGTGTTTCGGGAGCTCAGGGGCCTATTGATCGATCGATTAGGGCTGCCGCGAGCCCTGGCGGACCAGGTGGTACCGTTTTTGCGTGAACGTGCCGAGGTTTGTGAAACTCGGTTGCCGGCCGTTCGCACCAGCCCTGAGTCAGAATACGACCACATCCTGGGTGCCGCGCTCGCGGTCCAAGCTGATGTTTTGGTCACCGGTGACCGCGCCTTGCTGGCGATCGACGATCAAGCCTCGGTTCGCATCACCGACCCCCGGGGGTTCTGGCAGCTTATGGTGACGGCAAGGATGACCCGCTAACGAACCGGTTGGGTCTGAGCTAGGCTGGCAGCGTCAAGCGAATCTCAGCCCCGCCGAGCTCGCTCGCACCTATTTCGATGGTGCCGTGGTAGGCCAGCGCCATGTCGCGCACGATCGCAAGCCCGATGCCGTGCCCGGGTACCGCCTCGTCGACCCGGGTGCCACGTTGCAAGATCTGGGTGATCTCACTGGGATTGATTCCCGGCCCGTCATCTTCGACCTTGATCGTCAGGTTTCCTTCCTCCGCGCTTGCAAACACCTGTATTTTCTTGACGCACCACTTGTAGGCATTGTCGATGAGGTTTCCCAGCATCTCCATGAGATCTCCCTCGTCTCCCCGCAAGCGAGTGTCGTCGTCGACGCTGACTACCACCTCCACCGCTTTTTGGTGATGTACCTTATCGAGTGACTCAATGAGTTTTAGCACAATGGGTTTAATCGCAATCGGTGTTGCCAGGGTTGCACGGCCCGCGGTCGCGGCCTTTTGGAGTTGATACTCGACGATGTGATCCATTCGCGTTATCTCCCTTTCAAGCGCCGACGCGAGTTCTGCCTTAGTCCGTTTACCACCCAATGCACCACGCAACACCGCCAATGGTGTCTTGAGGCTATGGGCAAGATCAGCCAAGCCATTACGATAGCGTTGTTGCTGTGCGCGTTCATGTTCTAGCAAGTCATTCACGTTATCCGTTAATCGCTTTAGCTCTCGCGGGTACTCACCTTGCAGTCTATCTTGTGCACCCCCCTCGATCGCCGCTAACTCTTGTGACACACGGCGCAGAGGCGCTAACCCCCAGCGAAATACTAGCGCTTGCACGAGCAGCAATAACACCGCCATGGTCCCGAGCCATGCCCACAGACTGCGTCGATACCTATTTACCTGTGTGTAGAAGGCAGCTAGATCCTCGGCCACCGCAAACGTGAATGGATACTCATTCTTCTCTGTTGCCCAGCTAATGCCGTAACTCAGCACATAGTAAGGCCGGTCGCTTGAATCGTGTCTTTGAACAAAATGCTGCGCCCCAGTGGGGGATGGTCCTGAGAAAGGTACTTGGGCGCCGATGGTTGAGTGTGATCGCCAAACAGCATCATTGCTGCCGTCCAGAACCTGTGCGTATAGACCGGATCCCGGCAAGGTGAAACGTGGTTCCTGCAGGGTCGGGGGCATGGACAGCTGGCCTCGTGTGTCGACTTCGGCCGCCGCCATGAGCAGATAGATTTGACCGAGCAGACGTGTTTGTGTGGCCGAGCGCGCGCTGTCGCGAAACGCACGATCAAGTGCGATGGCGGTTAAGGCAACGAATATTGCCAGCACGACGGCGGCACTCAATGCTATGCGCGCGCTTAGAGACATCAGTCGGCGCTACCACCGAGCGTGAAGCGGTAGCCCCGTCCGCGCAGAGTTTCGATCGGCTGCAGTTTTCCCGTGGGATCGAGCTTGCGACGCAACCGTGCGATCAGCACCTCGATGACGTTGCTGTCACGGCTTTCGTCGTGCGGATAGAGGTAGTCAGCAAGCTCCATTTTTGCCACTACCCCGTCGCGGCGGCGCATCAGGTATTCCAGCAAACGATACTCAAATGCAGTTAGTTCGACGGTGGTGCCTTCAAGTGTGACCGTCTGCGTCGCCATGTTCAGCGAGATAGGGCCGCAGGTGAGTTCCGCCCGGCTCGAACCGGCCGCCCGGCGCACAAGGGCTTTGAGGCGCGCCAATAACTCCTCCATGTTAAATGGTTTGACGACGTAATCGTCGGCGCCGGCCTCTAAGCCAGCGACTTTGTCTTGCCAGCGGCCGCGGGCGGTCAAGATTAAGATCGGTAGATCTTTGCCTTGTTCACGAAGTTGCTTAATGACGTCAAGACCGGAGAGACGAGGAAGGCCAAGATCGATAATCGCAGCGTCGACCGGGTATTCGGAGGCAAGATACAAGCCCACCTTACCATCGTCGCTCGTATCGACCGTGTGACCATCGGCTTGCAGACGATCTCGAAGCTGTTCCCGTAAGCTGGCCTCGTCCTCTATGACAAGGATACGCATGATTCGGTTTGCTACATGTCGCCGGTGCTGGCGTCGACATAGAAGATCCGTACCGCGCCTTTTCGCGTAAGCACCTTGACGCGATAAACCAACCGCCCATCCGATTGGATCGGTTTTACCGACAGCACCCGCCCGCCAACGCGTGCCCTCACCAGTTCCGCCGCATCTTCGGCGGTTAATGCTGCCTGCGCCAGGATAATGTGATCCCTTTCAGCCGCGCTGGTCGGTGCCAGTGGTACAAGCATGGCCAGCGAGATTGCCAGGATAAAAGTGCGCAAGACGAGTTTCATAGAATCAGACCGCGGTCGAATGTCATCAAGGTAATGTTAGTCGGTTTTTAGCATACAACTGGCCTTGCCGGTACGTCCGACCGAGGGCACATGGAGACCACAGACGAGGCGCTTAGTGTGAAGGCGTCGCCACCCCGGCGCTCCGACCTAAGTGGCCCGAGCCCGGGGTGTTTGTGCGAATCAGCGGCGCTTACGTCGTGGTGGAGGCGCGACGACGTCGCTGAACCCACGCCGTGCCTGGCGCCGATGGTGCTTGCGGTGACGCCGGTCAAGCCGCGGGTTATGCTGCCGATGCGCCCTATACCGGCGGCCATTCTGGTGCTCGCGGCCGTACCAGTATGGATAGCCATAGTCGTGGCGCGGAAAAAACATCCCATGACGATAGCGCTGACCGTGTCCCTGCCGATGTCTGTGTCGGTGCCCATAATGGCGTTTATAACCATAGTCGTGCCCAATGAGATCGAAAAAGCCATGGAGTTGAATTTTCACATCGCTGGCTTCGACCACGGTGGGCACGGTCATGCCCGCTGCCACGAGCGCTGTCAGTGCAAACCCAGAAATCAAGTTTCGTATACCCATAACGGACCTCCTGTTTAGGGGGATAGGGAACAGTTCCCATATCGTGCCCATAGGGTATCAGGGCCAGGATGAACCGCGGCTTAACGCAGCCTGGGGCCGAAGCGCCTAGGATTAAGGCGATGGGCCCCGTTGAAGGGCGGACGAGGATTTAGCATCGTCTTGACTCCGACCGACCTCGGCCAGCAGCCAGTCACGAAATGCAGCAATCTTTGGATTGTCTGTCTGATCCTCCGGGTGAATCAGGTAGTAGGCGCTTTCTCCCGACAACGGGATATCAAACGGTATGACCAGACGACCGCTGCCCAACTCCCTGGTCACCAAGCGCTTATCGGCGATCGCGACCCCGAGCCCGGCCAGCGCTGCGTCAAGCGTAAGTGGGGTATTGTGGAATTTCGGTCCACGGGTCGCGTCCACGCCGCTTACCCCGGCGGCGTTGAGCCAGATTTGCCATTGGCCGAGTCGTGGCAAGGCATGCAACAGGGTCACATTCTGTAGATCTTCCGGTTGCTGTAACAGGCTCGATCCCTCCAGTAGGGTTGGGCTGCAAACAGGCACCAGCTCCTCGCGGATGAGCCGGTGATTGGCCAGGTTGGGCCGATCAACCTCGCCATAGCGGATGACGACGTCGACGTCCGAACGCGAGAAATCGATCAGCTCGGTGGAGTTTACCAAATTCAAGCGCACCTCTATGTCGGGTTGCGCCACCTGGAATCGGGGTAGCCGCGGCACCAACCACCCGGCAAATGGCGGCGCCACACTCATGGTTAGCGGGCCGCTCTCGCGACCGGCCTGTATTCGCTCGGTAGCCAGCCTTATTTGATCGAGGGCAGCCCGTATGGCCGGCAGATAAGCCTGGCCTGCTTCCGTGAGGGCAACCTGTCGGGTCAGGCGGTGAAATAGCCGTACGCCCAGAAATGCTTCCAGCGACCGTACTTGATGACTCACGGCCGACGGGGTCACATGCAACTCTTCGGCCGCGTGGTAGAAGCTTAAGTGACGCGCGGCAGCTTCGAATGTATGGACGGCGTTAAGCGGGGGTAGACGACGGCTCATGGCTCATTATAGATGATTCAAATTCATCTGTTTCCTGAGAAACTATCGTTTGTAAAGAGGGGCCTTAGAGCTTATATATGTGTCATAGGCACAGGTTAGGAGATAAGCCCTCGGCGGCTTCAGCCTTCAGATTATAGATGAAATTTTCTAAATTAGTTATAGGAGTTTGCGCAATGATTACACGTTTTTTCCGAGCCCTACGGCGCTGGCACACCCGCAACGTCACCATCCGCGAGTTGTCAGCACTTTCAGATTGGCAGCTACGGGACCTGGGTATCACCCGCGGCGAGATCCCAAGTTTGGTCGATGGCCTGGTGCAGGGGACCCCGGCATTGCCGGCAATCGAGCTCACGACGACCACTGGGGTCGTGGCTAACCACGCAGAAAAGCTGCCGGTCGAGACCAGCCGCGAGGAACACGTCATCGCGGCCTAAATCAACGCTACCGAACCCGGTGGCGGGCAAGTGCCTACACCGGTACGGACCAAAGAACGGAGACTAGGACCATGTTTTCAGAGATCGCCGTAAGAGTAGGGGCTGCCTACATTGGCGCGATCGTGCTTTTCACCTTCGCACTCATACTGGCCAACTAGCGTTACGCGGTACCGTCGTGGTGGTCCCCGCCCCGCCGGCTGGGGCAGCACGACGGTAGCGACGATATACTTTTGTCTATTGAGGTATATCGACGAGCTGGCTGAGCCTCGAATCCAGGACGATAGGGCGCGGCGGATCGGACAACCTGCCGGGCACGGGCAAGCCGTTGGCGTTGGACGGCGATAGATTCGTGCCACCCGAATTACGAATTCCTTACCGAGTGCTCAAAAACGTCGGTTAACTACCGCGCGATCTCCAACTGCGAGCGGAAGTCTCCGATCTTGAAGCCTGCGTCGCCACTGTCGACGATGCGCCATCGCGCGGGCGTGCCCATCAGCGGCTCAATTATTTACGTGCACAGCTACAAGGTGCTGGCAGTAATCGGGCCGACCTTAGGGTTGAGCAGGCGTACTATCCGCAACTCTTCGATCGGTTTGACAAAGAAGCCCTTTCTTTAGCGGCGAGTCTGTCCAAGGTCTATGGCGCTAGTGTACCGATTATCGGGTGACGTTTATCAGCGCTTGCGTGAATCGCAGGGGCGCATTATGTTAGTGCGTTCCTGGGATGGAATCCCATACCTGATATAGGGGGAATGTGATGAGGCCATGTAGAAAGGATTTGCGGGCGGCACGCTTTATTCTCCTGGGGCTCCTAAGTGTTGCGGGCAGTGCCTCCGCGCTCGAGCTCAAGCCTGGGCAAAGCCCCCCCAAGCGGTTGTACTCCAACGGCGACTCGATCATGCGGGCGGTCGATGCCTTTTTCCCATTCGATAATCTCAACCTTTCGTGGGTCAACGGCTACCATGGCTTCTGGCAGCGGCTGGCCCATATACCCAATGTGAATGCTCACAACCAGCGAATCAGCGAGAAATTTGGAAAACGCAGTCGGAAAAACTGGATCGCGGCGCAGAACGGCGCACGGATGGAGCATTTCAAGGATCAGGCGGCTGAGGCGGCGGGAAAGAATGTGACCTATGCGACGGTGATGCTGGGTGGCAACGACGTCTGTCGGAGCAACGTGTCAGACCTTCCAGACGAGGAAACTGTGGGAGATAAAATAGGTTTTCGGGACGATTTTAGGGAAGGTCTGGACGAGCTGCTTTCCCATCTGCCGAAGGGCGCTACCGTGTACGTCGCGGGGATTCCGGATGTGCCGCGGCTCTATGACATCGGTAAGGATAAGGAGTTGCTAGGCATCGTGAATTGTCCTTTCGTGTGGGACCTGACTAAGCTGTGTGGCTCGGTGTTATCCTCGCGCAGCACGGGTGCGGACCGGGAATTTGTCCGAGAACGGATCACCGGCATGAAGAGTAATGGAAACTCCAGTGATTTCTTTGAGGGATACAACCGGATTATGGAGCAAATCACGATGACGGCGGACGCCCTTAACCCTGAGAAGTTCTTGTACTTCACCGATGCGAGCTTCACCATCGATTTTCAACTGGAGCACATCTCGGATCTCGACTGCTTTCATCCGTCCTGGGAGGGCCAGAGGGAACTCTCGAGAGTAACCTGGGAAGATTCGAACGGCCCCAATTTCGGAAACTAGCTTCGCATGACGCGTGGGTGGATCTTTGTGGCCGGCACGGTCGTGGGCGCAACTGCCGTGGCGCTAGCGTTCGGTTTGCTGGGCCCGGCGTCGACAGATCGGGACACGCTGCAGCTCCCTGCAGAGGGAAGCGCACCACAGGTCGCGGCGCCCGTGGAGACTAGCATCGTAGCCACGCAAGTACCCGCGGCGGTCCCGGCTTCGTCGAAGCTGACCGATGTCCTCACGCAAGCGGCCCCCCCGAAAGTCAAGCCGAACCCACAGTGGGATGCGCTGGTGAGCGGTACGGTTGAAGATGCCCTAAAACCCGACCGCAGTGCAGAATGGGATGCACTCGTCAGCGGTATGCTCGAGTACGAGGTGGAGCGTCGCTTCGGGCGGCAACTCGATCTAGTTCAGCAGCAACGCTTGCTTGACGCGCTCGCGCAAGTACGTTATGCGTCTCTCGGCCTTCAAGAAGAGCCGGGCGATGCGGGCTCGCCTGCTGCATTACGCGCACGACTCTCGCGTACATTGGCCATTCTGCAGGCGGATCGGATCTTTCGTGAGGAGATTGGCATCGGCGTATCCGAGTTCCTCCAGGGCCTGGACGCTGATGCCGTGGAGGATGTGGCGCCGACGCGCACCAATCGTTAAACGCACTGCGTTTGCGCTGTCGCTCATTCTGTTGTCACAGGCGCCGGTGAGCGAGGCCTCCCGTCTAGCGGCGCGGGTTGACGGCAAGGACATTCCGTTAACGCAAGTCGACCAGCCTTCACTTTCTAAGGTCAATCGCATTCGCACGCGGCTCGTCGAGGTTGCGCGCGCCGGCTTAGAACGGCTGGTTGACCGCCAGCTCGGCGTCGAGGAGTCTATTGTTTCAACCCTACAGATCCCGCCGATCTCAGAAGCTGAGATTGACGCGTTTCGGCGTGAACGTTTGGAAGACTTCGAGGGAGCTTTTGCACCGCGTTCGGTTCCGCCAGAGGTCGAGCGCGAGGCGATCCGCTTCTTCTTGCAGAGCGAGGCACGTAAGGCAGCCGAGGCGCGAATACGTACAGAGCATCGCGCGCAGCACCGGGTGGAAATACTGGTTCCCGAAGCCCACGAGCTTGAGTTCGCTCTTCAACCCGAGCGGGTCGTGGCGCGTGTCGATGACAAGGCTATTCTCGCAAGCGCGTTCGAAAGCGAGCTAGCGCTTCGCCTCTACCGATTACGCGGCGAGCTGTATCTGGAGCGCCGGCGAAACCTCGAGAGACGGATCGACCAACACCTGTTGGAAGCGGAAGCGCAGAGACGAGAGATTTCACTGGCGGAGCTCGAGGATACGCTGCGGCGCCGCGAGCCGGTGAGTAACGAAGAACTTGAAGCATTCATCGCCGAGCGACGCGCGAAGGGGCAGCGAGTCACCGATCCGGAGCGTGCGCGACCCTATCTGGCGTTCAAGAAGGCGTACCAACGCCGAGCGGATTTGCTGGCGCGGCTGCGTGCAAGCGCCTCCGTTCGCGTCTACCTGCAGCCGCCCGCGCGTCCACGTTTCTCGGTGGACACGCCAGGCGGCTTTTCACTTGGGTCTGGAGCAGGACCAACACTCGTCGTCTTCACGAACTATCGTTGCCGACCGTGTCGGGCGACACATCGCGAACTCGATAAGTTGCTTGGCGGCGGCCAACCGCCACAAATCATTTTGCGCGATTTCGTACCGGTCTATGATCCGGTTGCGACTGAGGCGGCAGCAGTCGTTCGCTGTGCCGCTCACCACGGTGCGTTCGCGCGCGTGCGTGCCAGGCTGTTGGCGCAAGATCCACCGCCTTTTGGCCAGACATGGTTTTCGCCGGCAGAATTTGAGGCCTTAGCTCAGCAAATTGATATATCGGCAAAAGACTTGCGGGCATGCGCAAATTCCGCATCTGTACGCAGTCAGATCCAAAGCGATACTGAACTTGCTCAACGATTGGGCTTTGATCAAGCCCCATCATTCCTTGCCGAAGGCCTGCCATTGTCTGGAATGCAGACGGCCGAGGCATTGCGCCGTGCCCTCGATGGGCGTTGGCCTTAAAGGTGTCGACAACATTTAGGCGCCAAATTGTGGTCAGCCCCGACACGCAAGTGTCTTCGGTTTGGTCTGTGCCAGCCAACTACGAGGCCGAGCACGGGACAGCGCTGATATTGGCGCACGGGGCTGGCAACGACATGGGCAATCCGCTTCTGGCCGCAGTGCATACAGAACTTGCGTAACGAGGTTGGCTTACGATCAGATTCAATTTTCCGTATAAGGAGCGTAGGCGGAGGCTGCCGGACCGGGCACCGGTGCTGGAGGCGACTTGGCGGGCGGTTATCGCAGCCGTGAGGGATGACCCGCAGCTTTCACCGAAACAAATGTTTTTCGGTGGCAAGAGTATGGGTGGCCGGATTGTGACACAAGTGGTAGCGGCAGGAACGGATTTCACCGGATTGGTGTTTCTTGGCTATCCATTACATCCTGCGAACAAGCTCGATAAATTACGTGCTCACCACCTGCCGATGATTCGCTGTCCCATACTATTCTATTCAAGGAACCCGCGATGCACTATGTAATCTTGATTTGCTAAAGGCTGCATTGAATCAATTGCAAGTGCCAGCCAAGCTACATGTGATCGAGGGTGGGGATCATTCATTTAATGTTTTAAAAGGTCTCGGTCGTAGCCAGTCCGAGGTACAACATGAGATCATACAGGTGGCTACCGATTGGTTGGCGAGCAAAAGCCAGACCGGATCTTGAGACGAGGTGTGTCGAATGTTGAGCCCAGTTAGTGAAACTAGATTCGCACTGCGAATAGCGCTGTTCACGCTGTTTGCAAGTATACCTTGGGGTATTCCGCTTGCCTTCGGGTCGACGACGGAAATCGCTTTTAGCGCTGCTGATGGAGCGCGCGTGTTCGCGACCCATGCGCGGGCGAAAACGCCCACCAAGAAGATCGTACTGTTGTTTCATCAGGCCGGTTCCAATCGACACGAGTATGATCCAATCACACCCGAACTAAACGAAGCTGGATTCGATACGCTGGCGGTCGATCAGCGTTCAGGTGGAAGGAAATGGGGCCACCCCAACAAGACGGTGGATGCGATGGGGCATTCGGCATCATACGCACAGGCGTATCCCGACCTGCAAGGTGCATTAACATGGGCGATCGATCAGAGGTACACGGCGATCATCGCGGTTGGGAGTTCTTATTCCGCCTCCCTAAATTTCCTGCTGGCCAGTGAAAATCCACACCGATTGACGGCCGGGGCAAGTTTTTCCCCCGGTGAGTATTTTCCGGATAAGGACCGGGTAAAAAGGGCCGCTTCCAAGGTAAAAATTCCCTACTATGTGACGGCCGGTGCGCACGCCAGCGAGGAGCAGCGTGTGGGCGAGGTTTTGAGCCTGGTGAATAGTGCTAACGTCAAACGCTACAGAGCAAATTCCGGTGTTCACGGGGCCTCTACGTTAAGGGCAGATGTGAATCCCAACGGTTATCGAAAGAATCTCGAACATTTCAAGGAATTTCTCACTACGGTAGCCCCGAGATAAAGCATACGGTAAAGGCGACCAAGATTAGTCCGGATCCGCCCATCCCATTCGATCTCTGAGCGCAGTCCCTCTTCATCCATGCCCGAACCGGCCCGCTCGACGGGTTTGTGGGACTCACCGGTCGCCGCGGCCTGCGAGTTGCGCCGGCGTTGACGAGAGACTAGTTTTTAGGAGGCGAGCGTAAATCGCCGGAAGATGTAAGTCTTTGAGTTTTATCTAGATTTAGGATCGAATGGACAATAAACCCGTCAGTAATGCGCTACCGCCAGCCTATAAGCTGGGCGAGTACGTCATAGAGTCGATCCTCGGGCACGGCGGGCTTGGTATTACCTATTTGGCCCGGGATACCAAACTCAGCTCTCGCGTGGCCATCAAGGAGTATTTTCCGCAGTCACTGGCCTTCAGGGAAAGCCGCTCCACCATCGTTGCCAAGACCTCAGGCATTACCGGCGGGGGGGAAAATTATCGCTGGGGACTAAAACAATTTCTAAACGAAGCACAGGCACTGGCCAAATTTAAACACAACAATATCGTGCGAGTGCTGCGTTTTCTCGAGGCCAACGATACCGCGTATATGGTGATGGAGTATGAAGAGGGCGAAAACCTTGGCGAGTACTTGAATAAGACTGGCGGTTATTTGAAAGAGTCCATGCTGTTGAGCGTGTTCCTGCCAATTCTCAGTGGTCTCCAAGCGGTGCACGACGCAGGCATGCTGCATCTCGATATCAAGCCCGGCAACATCTATTTGCGCAGTAACGGCACACCTATGCTCATCGATTTCGGATCTGCGCGCCAGGCCCGGGGCGGATCCCAGCAAGCACAGCGTGTCGCCCTAACACCGGCGTATGCGGCAATTGAACACTACCCAGATCATGGTAGGCAGGGCCCGTGGACTGACGTGTATTCACTCGGCGCGACGCTTTATCGTTGTCTGACTGGTAAAGAACCGCTGGGGGCAATGGTGCGATACCAGGGTTTACAGCACAAAAATCAAGACCTGCTCAGGCCCGCAACGAGTTTTGAGCGTCCAATCTACACCTCACACATAAGGGAGTGTGTCGACTGGGCCATGAAGCTATCTGCAAAGGATCGTCCTCACACTGCTTTCGCGCTACAGCGCGGTTTGATGGGCCATGGCATGACCAACGACAAGCCACGGCAACAGCCTACGGTCAGTTATAGATCGGGATTCAAGGGGATCTCCAGGGTAGTCGCCAACGTTGTCCCCAAAGAAAGAAAAACTGGCTTCCTAAAAACGGCCTTCGTCGGCCTAGTGATCGTGGCAACCGTAGGTGTGTTCGGCTTGAAATTTTTGTTGCACAACGAGTCGCTCACGGAGTCGCAGTTGGACGATGGAATCGGGTTTGTTGAGCACAAGCTCGAACGGGTTGCACAGGGTGTAATGACGGCACTGCATATTCCAGTTCGACGTCCGATCGACGAGCTATCGAGATCTAATCCGCCCGAGCCGATCGAGGAACCAAAGGATACTGGATTCGAACCGTCCAAGGTTCTCGTACAAACGCTGAACGGGGATGGCCAGCGCGCGGAGTCGCTAGCTTTCTTGTTAGAGGGTAACTTGCTCGCCTCTTCCTATGCCGACGGTGTCGTAAAGCTTTGGAATGTCCAGTCGGGCAACCTTGAGCACACGCTTGACGATAACAATTCTGCCGGCGTTGTGGCCGTCTCTCCCAACGGTAAGTTTCTGGCAACTGCCGATAGCAAGAACACCATCAAGCTTTGGAATAGGTCTTGGGGTAGTGCAGAAAAGCAGCTGACGGGGCACAACGGTCGCATTATACGTATGACGTTTTCACCTGACGGCCGCACTCTTGCATCTGTGAGTGCAGATCAAACGCTAATCCTCTGGGATATTAACGAGGAAAGAGTTGCGCATGAGATCAGCAGCTATGGCCACGATTTGTTGACTATGGCGTTTGTTCCCAACGGTAGACGGTTAGCAACTGGGCACGTCAACGGTGAGATCAAGTACTGGGAAGTGTCCACCGGAAAGCTGGTGGGATACTTTCAGGCTAATGACCAAGAAGTTACGACTATCCAATTCTCACCGGATGGCAACTGGTTGGCTTCGGGTGGGCCCAATAGTTTTCTTAAACTTTGGGATACCGGGCTCGAACGAAACGACCGAACCCTGATCGGTGCACCAGATTCAGTCTATACGGTCGTTTTCTCGCCGGATAGTGAATGGTTAGTCGTTGCTGGTAGCAGCGATGCTATTCAGATTTGGAGTGTGGAAACGGCGGAGCTCGCTCACGAGTTGCACGGCTACAACGACGATATCTATACGGTGGCGCTGTCGTCCGATGGCGCGCTACTGGCAGCCGGTGGTGGCGATCCGACTGTCAAACTGTGGCGATAACGCTCTCTATTCAAGCATGCCCAATCGCTTTGATTTCTATGTCTTCATCGAACGCTATTAGTCACGCTTGAGCTTGCGCACTTTGTGCGCCATCTATACCCTCCATACCCAAACCGGCATTTGCCAGCGTGTGCCAGAAAATCCGCATGGGACGCATTAGATTCTTATAGACATGAAAGTTACACTTACGCGCTGAAGATCTGAGGGCTATCTGATGGATGAAAAAACCACCATTGAACTCGAGGCTGCTACTTTCCGGCGCTTGCTGCAGCACCTTTCAGAGCGTACGGACGTACAGAATATCGAGCTTATGAATTTGGCGAGCTTTTGCCGCAACTGCCTATCCAAATGGTACCGCGCTGCCGCCGAGGAGCGGGGAATTGACATGTCGTATGAAGAGGCACGCGAGCTTGTTTACGGTATGCCATACAGTGAGTGGAAGTCCAAATACCAACGGGACACCACCCCCGAACAACAAGCAGCGTTTGAGGCAACGCAGACTAGGGACTAGGCATAGGCCGTAATTGCTGGTGCACTGTTACCAGACATGCAGCGTTTAACTCGACTCCTAAGGGCCGATGAGCGCAGCCTTTTGCGAGGTGGCAAGAAGGGTCTCGAAAAAGAGAGTCTGCGGGTAACGCCCACCGGAAAGATCGCACAGGCGCCCCATCCTGTCACGCTAGGGTCCGCCCTAACTCACCCACACATCACTACAGATTATTCCGAGGCCTTGCTGGAGTTTATAACGCCACCTTTCGCGGATGTACGTCAATCGCTCGAGTTTCTCCACCATATCCACCAGTTTGTATACCGCAACCTTGGGGATGAGATGTTGTGGGCGAGTAGCATGCCGTGCCCATTAAAGGGGGCAAAGCCGATTCCCATAGCCAGTTATGGAAGTTCGAATGTCGGTACCATGAAGCACGTGTACCGGCGCGGTCTAGAGAATCGTTACGGTGGATTGATGCAGGTGATTGCGGGAGTGCATTTCAATTATTCGCTGCCTGAGGACCTTTGGCCGTTCCTGCAGTCTTTTGAGAAAGACTCACGGACGCCTCAGGAATTCATCTCTGACTCCTACTTCGCCTTGATACGGAACTTCCAGCGTTTGGGTTGGTTGGTTCCCTATCTATTTGGGACATCACCGGTGGTGTGCAAATCTTTCCTGAGCAATCGTGCCAACGGTCTTAGTGAGTTCGATAATGGCACTTATTTTGCGCCATATGCGACGTCGTTGCGGATGAGCGATATCGGTTACAAGAACAAGGTGCAGGCCAGCCTAAACATTTCCTACAACAACCTTGATGAATACGTCGCAGATCTTGGGCGTGTAATCGAGACACCTCATTCGGACTACGAAAAGATAAGTGTGGTTGTGAACGGCGAGTACAAGCAACTAAACGCCAACATTTTGCAGATCGAAAACGAGTACTACAGTTTTATTCGCCCAAAGCAGGTCGCTCGATCAGGAGAAAAACCGACCCTGGCACTCAAACGTAGGGGCGTCCAATATGTTGAGCTACGCGCGCTAGATGTCAACATCTTCGATCCTCTAGGGGTGAACGAAGACGAACTACGGTTCCTAGAAGCGTTCCTGGTTCTTTGTTTGCTTCTAGAGAGCCCTCTAATCAGCCCGGCGGAACAAGGGGAGATTTATCGTAACGAAAGTACGATAGCTTCTCACGGGCGAGATCCTGAATCTAAATTGCTGCGACATGGCAAGGCACAAACCGTAATGCAATGGGCCATCGAAACATGTGAGATGATGAAAGGTATCTGTGAAGTCTTGGATGAGAATGAGCCTCATCCAAGCTATGCACGTGCCCTGGAGGCACAAACGAAATCGATCTTAGACCCCGAACAGACACCGTCGGCGAGAATGCTCACGGAGATGCGTGCTCGTGAAATATCGTTTTTCGGTTTCGCTATGGATATGTCTCAAAGGCACAAAGCATATTTTTCTAGGCGGCCGATGGCGGATGCCCAAATACAATATTTCGAGGATGCAACGCGACAATCCATCGCAGACCAGCAAGAAATCGAAGCCGCCGATGAGCTCTCGTTCGGTGAGTATCTTAAGAGATATTTCGCACAGTCCTGAACGGTGCCGCGGCGAGCGGTTGAATTGGGACCAAGTGCATCCATAGCTAACCCGCACCCGCGGTACGGTCATTAGCCCTAATACGCCGGCGGTACCGTAAATCCGTATCATTTGGTCAGGTTTCCGATGACCGGTTGGGGTTCGATACTTGTCAGAATCGGGTTTCGCGTGGACAATGGATTCCGTCCGGTACGGGGGCCTACCGAGATGAAGGTGCCGCGTCAAAGATCCGTATACGTGCTTGGTGTGTTGTTGGCCGCGTTGTCATTTGCTATCGGCAGCGATACGGCACAAGGCGATTGGCTAAAAAAAGCCAAAGAGCTACTTAAGGGGAAAACGAGTTCCGGTCAGCTTACGACGGCGGAAATCGGCGCTGGCCTCAAAGATGCACTTCGGGTTGGCACTGAAAACGTCGTCGGCAAATTAGGTCGATCCGACGGATTCAACGCCGACCCCAGTATCCATATTCCCTTACCCAAGAGTCTCGAGAATGTTCAGTCCAAGCTGCGAAAAGTCGGTTTGAGTTCCCTTCTCGATGACCTTGAACTTCGGCTCAATCGCGCCGCGGAGAGCGCCACACCAAAGGCCAAGAAGCTCTTCTGGCAGGCTATCAATGATATGACGCTCGACGATGTCAAAGGAATCTACAAGGGACCCGATGATGCCGCGACGCAGTATTTCCAAGGCAAGATGTCGGCCCCGCTGGCAGCGGAGATGCAACCCATCGTGGATGGCAGTCTGGCCGAAGTAGGGGCGGTACAGGCGTTTGACAATGTTATGGAAAAATACCATGCATTGCCGTTTGTTCCGGAAATAGACGCAGACTTGACCACGTTTGTTATCGAGAAAGGTATGGATGGGATCTTTTATTATCTGGCGCGGGAAGAGGCCGAGATCCGTAAGGACCCGGTCAAACAGACCACTGACTTGCTGAGACGTGTTTTCGGCAAACAATCATAGAGTTAACAAACAAACCAGTTGTGACTACACAGCGTGTCATCGAACAAATGCTCAACGACGAGTTGCAGCCTTTGCACCTCGAAGTTCTTAACGAGAGCCATATGCATAATGTGCCACCGGGTTCTGAGTCCCATTTCAAGGTGACCGTCGTATCCCAGAAGTTTGAAGGCGAAATGCTGGTTGCGCGTCATCGCCTAGTTAACGATATTCTCGCCGATCTACTCGATAGTCAGATACATGCGCTGGCGTTACATACGCTGACGCGAGATGAGTGGTTTGAGCGCGGTAATGACGAACGCGATTCGCCGCCCTGTCTGGGAGGTTCGAAGGCCGACGGGTAGCAGCCCTAAGGTAGACAACTAAATACCTGGGCCGGAGGGTAGTAATCATGATTAGAAAATCTTTGTGGGCGTTTATTGTCGGCACTTTTTTCCTATATTCGGCCGCGCAGTCCGCCGTCGAACCGTCCGCCAGGAAAATCGTTCAGAAGACCCTGCCATCGGTAGTATTGTTATTGATGGAGGATGCCCATGGCCAACAGACTTCATTGGGCAGCGGATTTTTTGTACGCGATGGTGTTATTGCGGCGGGCCTGCATGTCATCGACGGTGCCCATAAGGGCTACTATAAACACGTTGCTCGCAAGAAAAAGTATCCACTTGCCGGTGTGGTTGCGATAGACCGTACACACGATCTGGTGTTACTCGCGGCGCCCGGTGCAAAGGCGACACCATTGCCACTCGGTGATAGCGACGAGGTGGCGGTTGGAGATCTGATCTACGCTATCGGAAATCCTAGAGGTTACGAAGGCACCGTTTCACAGGGTATTGTAAGTGGTATCCGTGAAGCAGACTCCCGCACGCTGTTACAGATCACGGCGCCGGTCTCGCGAGGCAGTAGTGGTGGCCCGGTGTTAGGTGCCGATGGAAAAGTTGTCGGTATGGCGATGGCGACGCATGGCGGTGGTCAAAATTTGAATTTCGCTTTACCGGTTGCTTACGTTCGAGCATTGTTAGCGGAGATGAAGCCGATTACGCCGCTGTCTGCACAAAAGCGTAACGGTGTTCGCAAGATTGCCAGTCGTAGCGCGGTGCAACGTTTCGACGATGCGGTCGAGGGCACTCATTTCACATGGGATCGTTATGGCCGTGAAGGCCGGTATTACTCTTTCTCATTGCGCAATCATTTACGCCAGCCAATCAAAGAAGTGTATTTCATGGTGGCATTTTATGATGGCGACGGACAACCCGTACATGTGCAGTCTCGAAAATACGCGGGATTCATTCCAGCCGGACTTGCGAAACGGATGAACGGGGCGCTGGAGATTTACACCTCTGATCTCGCGGAACGGGTTGATATAAAGATCGTCAGTTTCGAAACGGTGCAGTAACCCTATCCTTAGTCTGGGTTTATATTGTCGCGCTCGTTTCTGGAGTTGAACGTGCGCGCTATAGCTTTGTCTAATTGCAGTAGATCTCATTAGCGTTGCCTACGTTCGCAATTCTACGGTTTCGGGCATCTGCGTCTAACTGGTAACACGCGTACGCAACCTAAGAGGAAAGGATTCCACCATCAACCGGGCTACCAAGGATGTGGCAGCTTATCGGCAAACTGGGCCCTAGGGCATTGGTGGCGCTTACCGCGACGGCGTTGCTATTAATGACCGGTGTCATCCTGTACGCGGTTCGTTCCGGCCACCCTGTGAGTGTCTTTGGTCTGAGTATTGACCCATCCAACGCGGAGCTTCAGGCAGAGGTTAGTGCTCTGCGAAAAAGGCTGGAGCAACGCGCTGCACCGAATCAAGAGCTCGAGCTACAGATCAACGACTTGACACGAAAGCTTGAGGAACGACCAACCATGGAAGAACTGGATGAGCTGAAGTCTCAAATAGCACAGGCGCTAACGCCCTCGGATTTGCCTGGTATCTGGGATGCTGGAATGTCAAAAGACGACATACTGACCCGCCTCAGGGTGATGAAGAAAAGTATAGACGATTATCAGAGGCTTGAGGGTAGTCCCGATTTCGTGTTTCTTAAGTTAGAACGAGAAATCTCAAATTCTGGGGGCGCTGTTAACACAAACATTGCCGGCGAAAACGAGCGCGATGTGTTTCGGTTGATTCAAACGGCGCTTCAATTCATAGATGCCTTCCAAGGCAACCCCGATGGCACGCAAGCCTCTACGAATCGAGCCCTAGAGGAATTCCAACAGGCACACAATGCGAAGTTGCCGAAGGAGCAACAACTAAAACCACTCGGTTTTTTCGGCCGTCGGACGCTCACACTTATTCGCAACAAGTATTGGAAGATTATTCAGAAATCATAAACCAAAAATTGTTGTGGCCGGTTAGAGAAGTTCGCTAGCCAGGTTTACGAGCGGCTCTGCTCTTTTTCGATTTTGGCCCACGAATCCCGTAGGGTGACGGTTCGGTTGAACACCAATTTCTCTTCGGACGAATCGGCTGAATCAACACAGAAGTAGCCCTGTCGTTCGAACTGGTATCTAGTTTCGGGCGCAGCCCCGGCCAGACTTGGTTCGACTTGGCTAGTCGTCAATATGTCGATTGAATCCGGATTAAGCGAGGCCTTGAAGTCGGCACCATCGCTAGCTGGGTTTGCATTGCGGAACAGGCGATCGTAAAGGCGCACTTCGACCTCAAGCGCGTGCTCGGCGGACACCCAGTGTAGTGTTCCCTTGACCTTACGACCATCCGGTGCGGATCCACCGCGTGTGTCGGGATCGTACGTGCAATGTAGCTCGGTGATCTCGCCAGTTTTTGAGTCCTTAACTACGCTAGTGCATTTGACAAAATACGCGTACCGCAGCCGCACCTCGCGTCCTGGTGCTAGGCGAAAGAATTTCTTGGGCGGATCCTCCATAAAATCGTCGCGCTCAATGTAGAGTAGGCGCGAGAACGGCACCTTTCTTGTGCCCATGGTGAGATCATTCGGGTGATTGGGTGCGCCGAATTCTTCAACCTGGCCTTCGGGATAATTGTCGATGACCATTCTTAGCGGTCGTAAAACACACATTCGGCGTGGCGTGTTTTTCTCAAGATCTTCCCGCACGCAATTTTCCAGCAAGCCCATCTCGATAATGTTGTCTTTTTTCGTAATGCCAACACGCCCACAGAAGTCTCGTATCGCCGCTGGTGTATAGCCCCGTCGTCGCATCCCCACTAGTGTCGGCATGCGAGGATCATCCCATCCGCTGACATGTCCCTGTTCAACCAATTCATTTAGCATGCGCTTGCTCATGATGGTGTAATTCAGCGACAAACGTGAGAATTCGATCTGTTGCGGGTGGCAATCGACTTCGAGCTCATCGAGATACCAGTCATAGAGTGGACGATGATCCTCAAACTCCAGAGTGCACAGTGAGTGTGTCACGCGCTCAATCGAATCGGACAGACACTGCGTAAAATCATACATTGGATATATGCACCATTTGTCGCCGGTCATCTGATGTGCCATATGACGGATTCGATAAATGATCGGGTCTCTCATGTTAAGGTTGGGTGAAGCCATGTCCACCTTAGCGCGAAGAACGTGCGCGCCATCCTTAAATTCTCCCGCCCGCATGCGTTCAAAAAGATCCAGGTTTTCCTCGACGGAACGATTTCGATACGGGCTGTTCTTACCAGGTTCTGTCAATGTGCCGCGATGACTTCGAATCTCATCGGCACTCAAACTATCTACGTACGCCTTGCCCATTTTTACTAGTTGCACCGCATAGTCGTAGAGTTGATCGAAGTAGTCCGATGAATGGCGCAGGCGGTCACCCCAATCAAACCCAAGCCAACGTACATCAGCCTTTATCGACTCGACGTATTCCATAGTTTCCTTTAGTGGATTTGTATCGTCGAAGCGCATATAACACACGCCATCGAATTCAAGCGCTACGCCAAAATTTAGACAGATAGATTTTGCATGACCGATATGCAGATATCCGTTGGGCTCGGGTGGGAACCGGGTTACAACCTGACCACCATTCTTGTTCGATTTGATATCTTCCGTAATGATAATGCGGATGAAATCCAACGGAGGCGCTGTGCTCTTCTGCACGTCCTTAGTGGCACTGTTCGGCGGGTTTGAGTCGCTATTCATGTCTGACATCCGGCGAAGACTGACAAGCATTTTACCATCTTTGCTCCCCGGAATAGGGGTTGTGGTGATCAACGGGTTAACGCAGTAAACATGCTAGACGCTTATACAGATTGGCTACTTCGATGGCACAAGGCAGTTGTCATTGCCATACTGGCAGTCGTCGTGCCCTTAAGCATCGGCGCGTCCCGTCTAACTATCACTAACGACATGCGCGCCTATTTTAGTCCCGATAATCCCCAACTTGCGGCGTTCGATGCGCTAGAAGACGTATTTAACAAACAGGATGATGTGTTCCTGTTTGTCGTGCCACGCAGCGGCGATATCTTCAATGCACATGTGCTAATGCTGGTGTGGGAGTTAACCGAGTTTGGTTGGCAATCACCCTATTCGACAAGAGTAAGCTCGCTCGCCAACTATCAGCATACACACGCCAGGGGTGATGAGCTTTTTGTCATAGACTTGATTGCGGACCCTAAGAAATTGGATGCAGCTGCGATTGCGAGCATTAAGCGCATCAGTCTAAACGAACCCAGCCTTGTCGGTACCCTCGTAGCACCTGACGGTAGCGCGACTGGGATCGATATTACGTTAGCGATGCCGCCCGCCGATCTGAATGCTAACGATGAGATTGTCGAGTTTATGCGATCTCACTTGCCGGAGTTTCGTGCACGTTATCCAGAGGTAGAGATACTTTTGGGCGGCAGCGCGACCATGAATGTCACGCTCGGTGAGGCGGTCGAACAGGATCTGCGCAATCTGGTCGCCTTGAGTTACTTGATCATTATTGTCGGCCTGCTGCTGTTTCTACGCCAGCTTGGTGGCACTGTTGCCACCGTACTGGTAGTCACGATGGCAATCGCCAGTACCATGGGCTTGTTTGGTTGGCTCAGGGTTGTACTGGAGGCGGTAGCTGGGTTTGTACCGAGTGTCGTCATGACCATCGCGGTCGCCGACTCGGTCCACATTTTGGTGAGTTATTACTATGAGCGACGCCGTGGCCAGCAGAAAGAGGCGGCGATTCGAGAGTCGCTACGAATCAATGCGGCACCTGTACTCATCACCAGTATTACCACCATCATTGGTATGTTAGCGCTAAATTTTAGCGATTCACCTCCTTACCGAGACCTTGGCAATATGGTAGCAGTAGGTGTTCTCATCGCCTACGGCCTTTCTATGTCGTTTCTCCCTGCCTTACTGGCGTGGACATCGGTGGGAAATGTGGCCCGGGGACAGAGTTTGGAGGCGTCGATGCGTGTGTTTGCGGATTGGGTAATTCGCCGCCAGAAAGCGCTGCTTGTCGGAATGTCGGTGTCGATAATCATACTTGCCAGTTTTATCCCGAGGAATCAGCTTACCGAACGTTGGCAAAATTATTTTGATGATACGTTTGAGATAAAAAACACTATCGAAATCGTCAACCACAAGTTGGGTAGCGTCCATGCGATTCGGTATGGATTGGATACTGGGGTTGATCAAGGAATCAATGAGCCGGCCTATCTGGCCGCCGTCGATCGATTTGCCGAGTGGTACCGCCAGCAGCCGGGGGTCAGTCACGTCACCAAGATAACAGACGTGATCAAGCGCCTGAACATGAACATGCATGGTGATGACCCCGAGTGGTACCGGCTGCCGCAAAGTCGTGAGTTGGCAGCACAGTATTTGTTACTCTATGAATTGTCATTGCCGCAAGGTCTCGGGCTTGAGAGCACCATCAACGTTAGTCGATCGGCAACCCAGTTTATCGTCGGCATAGAAAAAACCGATTCCGAGCGACTGATTGAATTAGACCGCAAGGCGCAGGCGTGGTTACGCGCGTACGCACCGGAAATTCGTGTGGCCGAGGGAACCGGACTGGATATGGTGTTTGCGCATATCAATCACCGAAATATCCGCAGCCTGTTAGTGGGAGTGGCGCTGGCTTTGGTACTGATATCATTGCTGCTGATCGTTGCTCTACGCTCAGTAAAACTAGGACTGATGAGCCTAGTCACTAACCTTGCGCCGGCGGGACTGGCATATGGTACCTGGGGGCTGTTCGTCGGCTGGATAGACCTTTCTGCGTCAGTCGTGATGTGTATGAGTCTTGGAATCGTGGTCGATGATACCGTGCACTTTCTCAGCAAGTATTTGCGCGCGCGGCGTGAGCAACGGCTAACGGCGGCTGAGGGGATGCGTTATGCCTTCAACACGGTAGGGGTAGCATTGTGTATCACCTCGGTCGTGTTGGTCGCTGGCTTTCTGGTTCTAGGTGCTTCACATTTTTCGCCGACGTGGACCACGGGGATCCTGATCGCTATTACGCTGGGTTATGCGCTCGTCATCGATTTTCTGTTTCTGCCACCACTATTACTGGCATTAGACAAACGTTGGCATATCAGGTTCTGATGGTAGTCTGTCCTTGGTAACCTGGGGACCATGAATGCGAGGGAGAAAAAATGGCAAGCACGATACTGATCACTGGCGCCAATCGTGGCATCGGGTTTGAGTTTACCCAACAGTATGCCGAGGCCGGTTGGCGAGTGATTGCCTGTTGTCGCGAACCCGATAACGCGCAGAGGTTGGACGGTGTAAGAAACGATCACGAAGAAGAGGTGAGTATACATAGGCTCGATGTAACCAATTCCGAGCACATAAAGGCGTTGGCGGCCTCGATAGGAGATACGCCCATCGACATTCTGTTGAACAATGCTGGCATCTACGGTAGGCGCGACGCTATCCTGGGTAATACCGACGAGGACCAATGGCTTGAGACATTTCGCGTAAATACGATCGCACCGATAAAGGTCATGGAGGCCTTTATCGATGTGGTAGCCGCTAGCAAACGCAAAGTGTTTGCGAGCATCACAAGTAAGATGGGCAGTATCGCAGATAATACGTCAGGCGGTAGCTATGTGTATCGTTCGTCTAAAGCCGCGTTGAATGCGGCCATGAAGAGTGCCGCCAATGACCTCAAGGGTCGCGGTATTAGTGTAGTGGTGATACACCCCGGATGGGTACGGACAGATATGGGTGGCCCGGGTGCGTTGCTAAGGGTCGAACAAAGTGCGAAGTCGATCCGCGAACTGCTGGGGCGGGTTTCGGTTAAGGATACGGGCAAATTCTTTGACTATGACGGTACGGTAATACCCTGGTGATCATTACGCTAATGAGCCGACTTTCCATCTCTGAACTGCAAGAAATGGCGCACCAAACCTTTGGGCGCAACTTATCAGAGGGCGAGATCGAGGTTTATCGAACACGCCTACCGGCCATGGTGCAGACGGTGACAATGTTAGAAGAATGGGAGTCGCGACTAGAAGATACTGTCCCTGCCATCGTACACGTGACGCCGATAGTTCATACTGATGATCGCGAGTGAGCCTGCTTTTGCGACCATCGCCGAGGTAGCGCCGCGCATAGAGGCCGGGGAGATCTCGCCGGTGGAGCTGACCGACATCGCGCTATTACCCAACGAGACGAGCAGCTCAACGCCTACATAACGGTGATGACGGATACAGCACGGCGGGCGTCGGAGCGTGCTGCGGCAGCGATTGAGAAAGGTCACTACATCGGACCACTACACGGTATCCCGGTGGCAGTAAAGGATTTGTTTGCCACAAGCGGGGTGCGGACCACATTCGGTTCCCCGCTGTTTGCGGACTGGGTGCCGGACTACGATGCGGCGGTGGTCGAACGCCTAAACGCGGCCGGGGCGATCGTTCTGGGCAAGACTAATCTGCACGAACTGGCCTATGGCACCACCAGCAACAATGCGCATTATGGTGCTGTACGCAATCCCTGGAATCTTGAGTGCCATCCCGGCGGCTCCAGTGGTGGCTCGGGCGCTGCCGTCGCGGATCGGCTGGCCATGACCGCTTTGGGTAGCGATACGGGCGCATCTATCCGCCAACCGGCGGCGTGCTGTGGCATCGTTGGTCTTAAGCCAACCTTTGGTCGGGTAAGTAAGTTTGGCGCGCTGTCGCTGTCTTGGTCCATGGACCATGTCGGCCCAATGACGCGCAGCGTCGAGGATGCGGCCCTGATGCTGCAGGTCCTGGCCGGACACGACAGGCGCGATCCCACTTGTGTACGCCGCGCGATCCCCGACTATCGCGCAAACCTCAAGCAAGGCATTCGTGGCTGCAAACTCGGGGTCGCTCGCCAATTCTTTTTTGAAGATTGTGACCCGGAGGTCAAAGCCGCGGTCGAAAACGCGGTACACGTGTTGCGAGAACTCGGTGCAATACTAGTAGATGCGGAACTACCGGATATGTGGGTTTGCCACCGTATGGGGTCATTGATTATTGTGGTTGAGGGTGCCGCCTACCACGCCAATGCGTTGCGCGAGCGTCCAGAGAAGTTTAGCAATGAGATGCTGGCATCGTTTGGATTGGGAAATTTCTACACCGGGGTTCAGTATGTGCAGGCACAAAGATTGCGTCGCCATCTTACAGTCGAGACACAGAAGAGGCTCGAGAGTTTCGATGCATTGATTACGCCGACATCTCCGGTGCCGACGACCCGAATTGCGGATGACCCGCCGGGTCATGCCCTGTTGCGGAGTCGGAATACGCTGCCGTTTAATTTTGCTAGTTTGCCGGCAATATCGGTCCCTTGCGGGTTCACTGCCGGCGGTCTGCCAATCGGATTGCAAGTCACCGGTAAAGCGTTCGATGAACAAAGCGTGCTACGAATCGCCTACGCGTACGAGCAGGCCACAAACTGGTATCGCCATCATCCCCCGTAATAGGCCGTATAAAAAAAAGAACCCCGCGCGCGGCGGGGTTCTTTTTTTCAGGCAAGAAATCTTAACTAGTCACTATGAGGTCGTGGTAAATACCAACCGATACTGAGCAACCCCCTTAAAATTAGGCAAGAATTTCTTGAATTTGACCCTAAAGTTGGCCTGTTTTCCGGACCTGATCTTGGTAACCTTTCGGACCATCGACATCGAATCGGACTCGGCTGCGATTAACCGGTTCTTTGCGTCATAAAGGGCGATGCCCACGTGCCCGCTTACGCCGGTCGGCCTCTTGTTCCAAACGATCACGATGGCCTCATCGCCAGAAAAGCTAATGGCCTCAAGTTTGATGCCCTTATGATCACGTCCGATATCCATGGACTTACCCACGACTACCTTACCGCCGTGAGTGATGCGACTATAATTCACCGATTTCGCCTTCTCAGTGGCGGCAGAGAGGGCCATGGGAACTATCATGGCGATCAGGAAAAAAGCGGGGAGTTTCATCCTTGCGAACATTGTTGCGATACCTCCATAAATAGAATGTTATCGCCCTGATATAGTCCGGGTTCTCCCGATCGTCAAGGAAGCAGGGGGCCGGCAGCTACCACATACACCTCAAGAACCGGCCCGTCATCGTTGATTTAGGCGGAGAAGAGCCGGCTGGCCGGAACTGGCATCGGCCGGACACGCTGTTTTTTGGGCGCGATCCCAAGCGTCGCCTTTATTGTTAGAATTCCGAGATTGGCACGCCCTGGGGGCGACTATCGATGATTACCGTCTATTCAGATGATCACCGGTCGATTCCATCGGCGTCGATGTTACTAACGTACTGACACGATTCGAGCAGTGACAAAGAGGAGTATGGATATGAAGCCGTTTATCAGTGTGTTCTCATTTATTGTCATGACCGCCATGACATGTCTGGGCCCGCCAGCGCAGGCGGACTCCGCCCTCATCGTTAAGGCCGGTAGTTTCGAGCTTTCTGACGATACGCAAAATATTTCGGGTGTCTCGTTGGTGTTTGATGAAGACGCGTCCAGCGTTTTTTCGATCGAGTACGAATGGGGTATCGATGAAGTGGTCCTGGGCGGTGAATTATTGAGCTACAGCAACGACTGGGATTCAGGTCTAGCTACGTCGGGCGATAACGATACGCTGGCGATCATGTTTAATGTCAAACGGTACTTCGAAATCAGCGAGCCTATTCAATTCTATATAGGTGGTGGGATCGGTATCGCGTCTGTCGATTTCGATGGCCCTGGCGGATCCGCCGACGGTGATGATCTTGCGCTGCAGGTGATGGCGGGCGTTACCTTTCGACTAAAGGCGGTCGGAATCTACACTGAGGTCAAATCGTTCTCTTCAGAACCGGAGGACGATTTCGGTGATGATATCGACGTTTCGGGAACGGGTCTCTTTGGCGGCATAAGTCAAGGATCATAGAGACAAGCCACACGATGTCAGCTACGGTAGCATAGCAATAGTACTTGTGAGACCGGAGCAATGCGCTGGATAGTTGCAATCTTGGTAACGACGACGTCGATTTGTTGTTTGACTGATGCGCACAATCCGAGCGAGCCTAAGCCGTTAGATGTCCAGGGTCACCGGGGATGGCGAGGGTTGCTGCCAGAGAACACGATGGCTACGTTCAAAAAGGCACTGGCACTACGGGTCACAACGCTCGAATTTGATGTGCAAGCCACCAAAGACCCTATCTTGGTGGTTCACCACGACCCGCACCTCAATCCCAAGATCTGTATTTACGACGATGGTCGGCGAGTTCCAAAGCGACTGATCGAGGAGCTCTCGTATGGCGATCTAGCCAAGGTTGACTGTGGGCAGCTAACTAATAGCTCTTTTCCAGCCCAGCGGAAGATACCAGGCGAACGTATCCCTCGATTACAAGATGTCCTCGCGCTCGTTGAGCAAGCTGACTACCCTGCGCGTCTCAGCATCGAGATGAAATGGCAGAAGCGCAAGGACAACTGGTCGGTACATGACTTTGCGAGGCGCCTTATCGACCAGATCAAGCAATACAATCTCCAGTCAAGAACGATCATACAGTCGTTTTATCCGACCGCATTGCGGGCTGCACGTGGAATTGATCCTAATATCGCGAGGGCGATTTTGGTGGAGCAACCCAAGGACTACGATCGGATGTTGAGTGAAAGCACGGCAACGATTCTGTCTCCGCGGTTCGAACAATTGCGCTTAAGGGATGTAAAGCGCTTTCGGGATCGTGGCATCCCGGTCATTCCCTGGACCGTCAATGGGCCGGCGGACATCTGCCGTCTCATCAGCTGGGAGGTGGACGGTATTATTTCTGATTATCCGGATCGCGTGATCGCGCTGTACGGTGGACCATCATGTGAGCAGTGAGGCCCACCATCATCGGTCCATGCTGCCCGATTAGGGCAGGCCTGCCACCGCCTTGATTTCCAGTAAGAACTCTTCTCGAACCAGACCGCTAACGACCAATAGCGTATTGGGTGGATAGTCCTTATTCGGAAATATGTCGGCAAAGATTTCCATGCGCGTCTGCATATAGGGTTGAATGGCCTCTCTGCCGACGACGTAGGTGGTGAATTCCAGCACATGGCTGAAGGATGCACCGACGCCAGCCAAAATGCGACCGAGGTTGTCGAATACCTGCCGCGTTTGTGCTGCCACATCGTTTTCGCCTATACGGTTTCCGTCGATATCCACCGATACCTGACCCGCGATAAAGACGAACTCTCCTGCGCGGGCGCGGATGGCTTGGGAATATGCACCCAAGGGCTGCGGGGCATTGGATACGTTGACGACAGCTCGTTGTAGTTGGGCCATAGTACCCTCCTGGTCCTAGTCTGTGCACTGCATGGATTGCGTATTTTACCGCACTATCTGGGGTCGGTCCCGATGGAATCATCGTGTCGATCGCTTAAGTACACAGTCTGCTTTGATTACCGACGTGTTTTCCTCAAAGTAGTCAATGACTTTCCGACCATAGCATCGTCTGCGTATTCAAGGCCGTTAAACACCAACCACAAATAGGGATCTTTGTCATACCAACGTCTTCGAAAAAGATCCCACGGAAACTGAAGTACGAGATCGGTTAGAAAATCAGGTCTTGATTATGACCGTGATTTCTTTTACGAGCTCGTCTCTCTTTTCCGGGCTGAGTTCTGTCATGAGATCGAGATATTCATCTAGATTGTTATGTCTGTCATACCGGCGGGCCATGTTACTTACTAATGCCAACACGCTACAAGCTTAGTTGAAATTGCTCGGTGCGCAAAAGCTTAAGTACGGTACAAGTACACTAGCAAAACAAATGCCTGCTTGGTGTTGTCGGTATGCCATCGGTGAGTAGGCAATCTAGGATTGGGCGTGGTACGCTGATCGCAGCGAGGGAAGTTGGATGAAAGATGGCTTGCACATCATAGACAGTGATCTCCACGTCATTGAACCGAGCGATGTTTACGAACAGTACTTGGATGAAAGGTATCGTTCAGTAATGCCCAAATATTTAGGATGGGCCCCTACCAACTTCCCACACTGGGAAGTTCAGGGCCACATTATTCCGCCATGGGCACTCGATCGAGATGTGGCTAATGCGCAGAAGTACATGGACACCCCAACGGAAGATGTATACCGGTCGATACGTCAGCGTGACTATGATGCGATTTCCACGCTCGAATCGATGGGTGTCGAGGGTATCGATTTTGCAGTCTTGTATCGCACGTTTGCGCACATGGTGGTGTCCATCGACTCGCTTGAAGCCGAATATGCAACTGCCTGCTGTGCAGCCTTTAACGATTGGCTCGCCGATTACTGCGCCACAGATCCAAAACGTTTGAAAGCATCGGCGATTTTGTCTTTGCACGACCCTGAAATGGCGGCAGCCGAAGCGCGGCGTGCGGTCGAGGAAAAACACGATGTCGCGGTTGTGTTGTTACCGATGCCGGTCAATGGTCGCTATTTCAACGCGCCCGAATGTGATGTGTTATGGCGAGAACTGACGCGCTTACGAGTACCGCTTACGTTCCATGGGACCAGCGGCGGCGCCTGTCAGGATTACGTATCCAACCGTTTCGTTGGGCTGCCAAATTTTCGCACCTTAAATCATGCCTCGGCGTTTCCATTTGAGCTCATGTTGGCCCTAGGTGCCATGACCCTAGGTGGGGTGCTAGAGAGGTTTCCGGATCTACGTGTAGGATTTCTAGAAGGTAATTGTGGCTGGCTGCCCTGGTGGTTGGAGCGCCTCGATGATCAATGGGGAAAATATGGCGGCGGTGAATCGGTAAAATTATCGGCACTACCGAGTGAATATTTCAAGCGGCAGTGTTTTATCGCAACCGATGTAGACGAGGAGATGCTAAAGATCGTTATCGATATGATCGGTGACGAGAATGTCGTTATGTCGGTTGACTATCCACATTCCGATGGGCCATTTCCACACGGGATCGATACTTTCCTCGAATTACCTGGGGTAGGCCTCGAATCCAAAAAGAAGATCATGTGGAACAATTGTCTGCGTCTCTACGGATTTAGCGACGATCTGGCCACGTAGGACAGTAACGAAACCAGTTTACCTATATGGCCAGATTGGCCACAATGGCCGGTACACTTGGGGTAGCGCCAGATATTTAGGAGGATAACAGCATGTCAAACCGTACAGACTCGCTGGCCAAAAAAGACATTGCCTACAACTTACATCCCTACACCAATCTGGCCGCTCACGAAGACCGAGGGCCGTTGATCATTACTCGTGGGGAAGGCATATACGTATGGGACAGTGATGGCAACCGTTATATCGAGGGGTTAGCCGGCCTTTGGTGTGTTTCGCTCGGGTCAAGCGAGCCACGGTTAGTCGAGGCCGCCACCCGACAACTGCAAAACTTACCTTTCTCTCATACGTTTGCGCATCGCTCTACCGAGCCGGTAATTGAGCTCGCGGAAAAGCTCATCGGCATGGCGCCTGAGCCAATGGCCAAAGTGTATTTTGTGAACTCCGGGTCGGAGGCGGTGGATACCGCGATGAAGCTTGTGTGGTACTACAATAACGCACTCGAGCGCCCGCAGAAGAAGAAAATCATTGCACGCAAGCGCGGCTACCATGGCGTAACGATTGCGGCCGCTAGTCTTACCGGCCTACCCCACCTACATAACGATTTCGATCTGCCGATCGCACGCGTCTATCATACTGACACGCCGTGTTACTACCGTTATGCCGAACCGAACGAAAGTGAAGAGCAATTCACCAATCGGTTGGCCGAAAGTCTTGAGCAGTTAATTCTTAGCGAAGGTCCTGACACTATTGCTGCCTTTATCGCCGAGCCGGTAATGGCGGCTGGCGGTGTTATGACACCGCCGAACGGTTATTTCGAAAAAGTACAGGCCATACTCAAGCGCCATGACATCCTCATGATCGCCGATGAAGTCGTTTGTGGCTTTGGCCGTACGGGAAACATGTGGGGCTCACAAACCTACGGTATTACCCCGGATATGGTGACCTGTGCCAAACAACTCTCGTCGGCCTATCTGCCGATTGGTGCGGTAATGGTTTCTGCCCCCATCTACCAGGCGTTCGTCGAACAAAGCCGCAAACTTGGTGTGTTCGGTACCGGCAATACTTATGGCGGGCACCCAGTCTCAGCTGCGGTTGCCCTGGAAACACTGAAGATTTATGAAGAACGTAACGTGGTTGGGCATGTGCGCGATGCTGCGCCGAGGTTTCAGGCGCGCCTTCAAGCCTTAGGTGAGCACCCGTTAGTAGGCGATGCCCGTGGTGTCGGGTTGATTGGGGGAATCGAGATTGTGGCCGATAGATCGACCAAGCAATCTTTTCCGCCCGAGACCAAGGCGGCGGCCGCGGTAGAAGCGAATGCCTTGAAGAACGGGCTTATCGTAAGGCCGCTACCAAGTGACACCGTCGGTATCTGTCCACCGTTGATCATCACCGAAGCCGAAATCGACGATCTCTTCGATCGATTGGGTCGTGCGCTCGACAATGCCATGGGTAGACTCAAGGCCGCTTAAGAATTTATGTGATGCCTGAACGTGTCGAAGAGCCCGGCATGGGTGTGTTGGAGGTGTTTCCGCTAGATACATCGGAAGACTTTCTATTCGGGCTCTGCAAAGACATTTTTGAGAATTATTGGTCTTCAATTCGCTTCGGTGTTTTGATTCAGGGCGCAGTTTGGGAGATCAGTGCGCCCAATGCGCCTACGCGAATCTCTTTGTACGATGGTTACTTAACCGTCGACTTCGACGCCTGGCATTTTCATGTCTGCATTGGCCAGCACAAGGGCAATCGCAACGATCCGGTTACGCCTGAACTGGCCGCCTGGCGTCGAACCCGCCGGGCTGAACTCTATCGACACTTGGACGACGCAGATGCCCCAGTTAGCTGGGGGTTGCGGTTGTTCAATGGTAAGGATGAACAGCAGCTGACTGTTTTCCTACCGAACCCGTTCCTTTCGGATGAACTCAAGCCGCTACCGGAGCCGGACTGGACGCGTCTTAATCTGTGGAACCACCTGCGCCAATCACGCTTAGGGTTGCAGCAAGACCCCAAGGATCGCAGCGCCAAGCGGTTTAGCCATGCCTAGTTGGCGCGTTTTGCAGCCAACTCCTTGGGCGTGATGCGAAGGAATCGTACGGACTCGCTGTAACCTTTCAATTCCGCTTGTTCTTCCTGCGAAGAGAAATCAGCGAGCTGCGACGCCACGCTTGGGTCAGCCGTCAACTCAGGTGAAATCACGATGTAGCCGCAGGTTTACTATCTACGGTAGATATGAGAGGTAGTTAAGAGATGAACGTGGCTGTAACCGGGGGTACTGGTTTTATCGGCAGCGCAATGTGTAAGCGGCTACTCGCCGACGGTTACGCCGTCACCGTGTTAACCCGCGACAGACGCCGAGCACAACAGCAAGTCAAAGGACAGATCCGGCTGATTGAGTCACCGAAAGAACTAGATGGCGAGAGTACACCTGAGATCATCGTAAACCTTGCCGGTCTAAGCCTCGGCAGCGGCCGTTGGACAAGGGACCTCAAGCAGACGTTCATATCAAGCCGTGTCGGTGTGACACGACAATTAATCGATTACATGGCTCACGTGCGAACCCCACCACGCCTACTCATCAGTGGTTCAGCCGTCGGCTATTACGGTGCCCGCGGGGATGAAGTGTTAACAGAAGACTCTTCACCCGGCCAAGAATATCAAGCCGACCTCTGTAAGGCTTGGGAAACGGAGGCTTCAAAAGCTATAAACTATGGTGTTCGGGTTTGTCTGTTGCGTTCGGGCGTAGTCTTTGGAAAAGGTGGAGGCGCATTGAGCTCACTAGTGCCCCAGTTCAAGTCGGGGTTGGGCGGGCATGTGGGAACTGGCAAGCAATGGATGTCGTGGATCCATATCGATGATCTAATAGCTATCGTACTGTACCTCATGGCGAATGAGTCGTTACAAGGTCCTTTTAATACTACGACGCCTAATCCCGTGACGAATCGCGACTTCGCATCCAGGCTGAGTGCCGCCCTGCGTCGGCCTGCATTCATGTGGGCTCCGGGGTGGGTGATGCGGTTACTTATTGGGGAGATGGCACATTTGTATATCACCGGGCAGAAGGTCATACCCAAAAGATTGCTCGAATCCGGTTACAAGTTCCGCTATCCGGAGTTGTCGCTCGCCTTGGCCGAGATTCTGGCGTAGGCATCCGGTACACTGCCTCATCTATGTACTGATTCCTGTATGGAGGATGTCGATGACCGAAGAGGTGTTTAGGACCGACTCCTATGCCACTCAATGTGAGGCGGTGGTGACGGCGGTCGACGAAAACGGTATACAGCTTGATCGTACGGTTTTCTATCCTATGAGCGGGGGCCAACCGGGAGATACCGGCGGGCTACGTAATGCGGCAGGGGCAGAAGTACCCATAACAGATACACGAAAAGGCGATGCGCCGGGACAGATCCTACATATTCCCGAGTCGGGTGCATGCGCCTTGAAGCCCGGCGATAAGGTCACAGCAGCGATCGACTGGGATCGGCGTTACCGGCTGATGCGTATGCACACCTGTCTGCACTTGCTGTGTTCAATCGTTGCCGGCGGTGTTACCGGCGGCTCTGTGCGGGACGGTAGTGGTCGCCTGGACTTTGATCTGCCTGAACCGACGCTGGACAAACAACACATTACGTCCGAGCTCAATCGGCTTATCAGCGAGAATCGTTCGGTTCGGTTCCGGTGGATTACCGACGAGGAGATGACGAGTAAGCCAGAATTGGTGAGAACCATGTCAGTCAAACCACCTAGCGGACAGGGGCGTGTACGCCTGGTGGAGATCGAAGGACTAGATCTGCAACCCTGTGGCGGCACTCATCTAGCCTCGATCGGCGAAATTGGCAAGGTGCGGGTGAGTAAGATCGAGAAAAAGGGCAAGCACAATCGGCGCGTGAACGTGGTGTTAGAAGCGTAAGTCAATCGTGACTAAATTTATCGGTCATTGTCATTGCGGTAAGGTCAGGTTCGAAATCGAGACAACGCTTGATTACTCAGCCCGATGCAATTGTTCCTTGTGTCGCTGATGCGGTGCCTTTGTGCACTATGTGCCGGAGAAACATTTCACCGTAATCGAGGGTGAAGACTATCTGTCGCTTTATCAGGCCTACACTCACACCTGGTTACTATGGTGTTAATGTCGGTTGCCTGGAGGGTGTTAACGTGTTCGCGCTAGAACTCGAGGGTCTAAGCGACGGTGCGTTGTTGGAATAGCCCGCACCAAAGCCCCAACCGCCCCCCATGAACATAGGGCGGCGGGGCCAGGGCGGGTTAGGCGGCAAGTTTCGACGGTTCGTCGTTGGCCGGAGTCTTTGTCTCCGGAATGGTGACCACTTTCGACTTAGGCTCAGCCGCTGCTTGCGATTCGTCGGGTAGTAGCTTGTCGACGGCAGCTGCAATCTCGGCCCTAAGCAGTCCAATGTCCTTCAACTGATGGTCGGTCAGCCCCGCAAGCTGGCGGATGTTTGCACGTCGCAGACGTCGGTGTTTGAGTGCTCGCGCGGCTCGCCCAGATGCGCCGACAATCGCCTCGGTGAGATGTCGCAGGGCTTGGCTGAAGGCGTGGGCGCGCAACTCGTGGCCCACCGTGGCGTAGTGCTCAAGGGTGTCATGGTCGAGATCACGTCTTGGCGCCCAGTCATACCCGGTCAGACTCTGGCCAAGCAAGGATAAGTGTTGATCAAATGCCGTATTTGAATATTGATTGGTCGCTCTATTCATTTTAGAATTCCTCTTAGTTAAGTTAATCGGTATCAATGCTGATTTCATAAATTAGAGCAATAATAAGGCACTGACAAACGACAATTTGTGTCATTCAATTTAGTAAATATAATGTGACATAGGTCATGGAACGTCGGTTACCGCCACTCAATGCGCTGCGCGCCTTTGAGGCCGCCGGCCGTCATCTGAGTCTTACTAAGGCGGCGGAAGAGCTCCACGTGACCCCGGCCGCGGTCAGCCATCAGGTGAAGGCGCTCGAGGATTATCTGGGCGTACAGCTCTTCCGACGGCTGAATCGTGCGTTGTTGTTGACCGACGCCGGTCAAGCCTGCCTGCCGGGTCTGGCGGAGGGATTTGACCGGTTGGCGGAAGCCGTTACCGCGTCGCGCTTTCGCGATGAGCGTCGTGCCTTAGCGGTTACCGTGCCACCCACATTCGGCGCCAGGTGGTTACTATCTCGCCTCGATCGATTCCGAACCGCACACCCGGGTATCGACGTGCGTATAGATGCGACCGATCGATTGGTCGATTTCGCTCGCGAGGAGGTCGATATCGGTATCCGCTACGGGGCTGGCAACTATCCGGAGTTCCACGTCGAACCCTTGATGGCGGAGGAGGTGTTCCCGGTGTGTAGTCGGCGCTTGCTCGAGGGACCGCGTCCTTTACGGAAGCCAGAGGATCTCAAAGCGCACACGCTATTGCATAGTGAGTGGACGACCCGCGCACAGCCGGATTGGGCCATGTGGTTACTGGCGGCCGGTCTGCATAATATCGATGCATCGCGCGGGCCACAGTTCAGTCTTGCCGGTATGGCAATACAAGCGGCGATCGAGGGTCATGGCGTCGCGTTGGCAGGTAGCGTACTGGTAGCCGACGATCTTACCGCCGGTCGATTGATCAAGCCCTTTGATCTAAGTGTCCCCGTGAGCTTTGGCTACTATATGGTGTGCGCGAAAACGGCGGTCAACCGGCCGAGGATTACCGCGTTTCGTGAATGGCTGATAGCCGAAGCGCGTGAGTACGAGACAAACCGAAGACTATGAGCCGATAGCATGTCAAACCGCCGATGAAACTATTGATGTTCCAGGCGCGGCGATTTCGCTTCAGGACGTTTCTCAAGACGCTAGCGGACGCGGATGATCAAGATGTAGAAGAGGATCTGGCGGACGTGGCCGTCATCTTTGTGCATGCCGAACCCGAAGATGAAACGCGCCGGGATAAGTTATTCACAACTACCTTAAAGAACACAAAGTGGTTGGCGAACAAGCGCAGCCTTAAGAGAATAGTGCTGCATTCCTTTACTCATCTCTCTAGCAGCAAAGCAGAACCGGATTTCGCTCGCACCTTCCTCGACGACCTAGCGGCCAGGCTGAGATCGGCGGGCTATAAGGTATGGATTACGCCGTTCGGTTATACATGCGAATGGGATCTTTCAGTACACGGCGAGTCTATCGCCAAAGTCTTCAAGGCACTGTGACCCAATCAAGCTGCCCCGAGTTCACCCCGTGCCGCTTCCCAACCAATCAACGCCCGTTTGCGGGTTTGGCCCCAGCGATAATTGCCGATCACACCAGTCTTGCGGATGACGCGGTGACAAGGGATTAAGTAGGCGATAAGGTTATGACCGACCGCTTGCCCGACCGCTCGCGCTGCGTTGCCGCGATATCCGGAAAGGCGAGCGAGCGACTCATAGGTTGTTAGTGAGCCGGCCGGCACCCGAAGTAATGCCTCCCACACCTTGACCTGAAACGGTGTACCTCGCAAAAGCAATCGCAGCGGTGAGCTTCCGGGGACTGGTGATTGGCTGGGGGACGCAAAGATCCGCTGGACGGCGCTACGAGTACCGTCTTGATCCGAGACCGCCTGTGCCTGTTCCCAGCCGATCAGCTGATGGGCGAGGGCACCCTCCCGGTCATCTTCAATTACGAAAGAAAGACCACAAATACCGCGCTCGGTCAGCATCAACAGACATTCGCCGAATGGCGTAGGGTGAAACCCGTATTGTATGGTGAGATCTTGGCCACGGCGTTTGTACTCGCCGGGGGTTACTGCCTCACAGCGAACGAATAGGTCATGAAGCCGGCTCGGGCTTGATAGTCCGGCATCGAAGGTGGCATCCAACACGCTGGCTGAGTCGGACAGACTTCGCTTTGCCCGCGAAAGGGTGAGGTATTGCAGGAACTTCTTTGGGCTTATGCCAACCCAGCGGCTGAAGAGTCGCTGAAAATGATATTCGCTTAATCCGACTTCGCTGGCGATATCAACGAGATGAGGTTGTTCCGATGCGTGTTGCGCAACATATTCCAGAGCCTGCGCGATTCGGTCGTAGTCGCGTGATTGCGCTAGCAAAACGTCCGAGGCCTTGTTGCTTAGGGCCGTGTTTGCCCGTGTGGTCATTGTCAGCTCGAGGGTCATTATTCTCACCTACCGTTAGCAGCGCCAGAAAGGTTTATTGGCCTCTAGTTCGGCATCGGTCCGGCTGACGCCGATGTCTTTGAGCATGCAATCATCGAGCGTCAATAAGGTTCGACGTTGACGCGCTCGCTCGTGCCACCCGAGCAGCATATCAATGAGGGCCCCCATGCTCCACTGCAAGCCATGGTCAGCGGCTACTGTGCGAGGACTGCGCGGTGGTAACCCGTATAAGGCATAAGCTTTGGTTCTCATGGCAAACGATCTCCATCGACTGTTTCTTACGGGACGCAAATGTACGCCGGCGTGTCGCATTGGGCCACCCGATTCTTGCTGCCGCAGCGAGCCTGTGCGGTGCCTAGAGCGCTAACGACTGACGCCGGTCAATTAGGTGTAGGGAGATACTGGCAAGAGGTGAATCGACGGTATCGAGACCGCCCCGCCTTGACGATGACTACTTGGTTGCGCCGACAACCTTGATGCAATTGCGTCCTTGCCGCTTGGCGTCGTAGAGCGCCTGGTCGGCGCGGGCGAAAAGGCCAATGTGCTTGTCCCTGCCGGTCAAAGACGCGACCCCCATGCTAACAGTCACGTTGATGGTCTTGTTCTCGAACTGGCAAGCCACGCCCTGAATCTTCTTGCGGATATTCTCAGCTAGTACGGTTGCGCCGCGCCGTGCCGTGTTATTTAACAGAATTGTAAACTCGTCACCGCCGTAACGAGATACCAGATCCGTCTCACGCAGCGAACCGCATACAGCCTCGGCCACAGCCTTAATCAGTTGATCACCGATTGCGTGGCCATACTTGTCGTTAACCTGCTTGAGGTCATCGATATCCATAATTATGAGAGACAAGGGCGTGCGATGACGCCGGGCAAGACAGATTTCGCGGCGCAGCGCTGCTTCCATGGCCGTGCGATTGTAGATACCGGTCAGCGGGTCGGTGAGTGACGCCTGGAACGCATTTTCGTACTGCACGGCGTTTCGCAGGGGGTAGGCAAGACTCGATAGCAAGAACTCGAGTAAAGCGCTCTCTTTCTCGTTAAAGGGCTTTCCACGGGTGAAGGTAACCTGACCCAGGTTCTGCTTTTCGACGATTAGTCGAAACGTACATAAATGCCTAGCCACGCGCCCAACTGTTAGATCGATTGCGGGCTCATCGTTGCTGTAGTTGAGGCTGCTATGGGGGACGCTGGCACCGATTTCGCGCGAGAATAGCCTTACCAGCGGTTCGAGTTCGAGAGTGGTCTGTAGGACCGCGACGGTCCTTAAGGCCTTGTCAAAGCCCCGCTGGCTACTACCGTTGGGTCGGGTCTTGAGCCAGGCCGCGCTTGTAATTTGACCTATACGTTTTCCCGAGAAATCGACCGTCTTCGCGGTCCCTGATTCATTGGTTGTCCGTAACATTTGCTGCCATTCCTCGGCGCTTTCCCCCAAAGCGCGCATCCGATTTGTTTGGTTCTATTAAACAATAAGTTAGACGATATTATTCAACCTGTCCAGGAAAACCACACGCTAATTGGCTGTAATCGGCCCTAGTTTCTGTGGGCGACCACACCATCTAGGCCGCCGGTCGATGGCTATGCGCGTACGGGCTCAGGCCATTGCGATATAATACAAGGGCCTGACCGTGGCCCTGTTCACGGCCACCGTCAATCCATAGTTGACGGTAATCCAGCAGACTAAACTAGACAAGCCGGCACACCGGCCAGGAGCTTCCATGGGGCATCGACGCCAACCAGAGCCGAAACCAACGTTAGCGGGATCCGATCGCTATGTGTATTCCTTCCGCCAAGGCGATGGCAAGAACAAGGCCTTGCTTGGCGGAAAGGGGGCCAATCTGTGTGAGATGACCCAGATCGGTCTCAACGTTCCGCCTGGGTTTGTTATCACCACGGAGGCGTGCTTGCACTATCTGGCGGACCAAGACAAAGGTCTGCCGAGGGGATTAATGCCCGCGGTCAAGGAGCACATCAGGGACTTGGAACGTCTTACCGGGAAGGGATTTGGCGCGAAGGACAACCCGCTTTTGGTATCCGTGCGCTCAGGTGGCGCAATGTCGATGCCCGGCATGATGGACACTGTGCTCAACCTCGGCCTAAACAAGAATACTTTGAGTGGCCTGGCGGAACAAACCGGCAACCATCGGTTTGCGTTGGATTCTTATCGTCGATTCATTCAGCTGTTTGGCAAAGTCGCGCTGGGTGTACCGGATGAGTATTTCGATGCGCATCTTGAGAATGTAAAAAAACGTGCGGGCGCGCAGGCAGATTTAGATCTGGGTGCGAGCGATCTCGAGGAAGTCTGTAACCTGTTTCTGGGGGTAGTTACAGAGCATACCGGTCAACCATTCCCGGACGATCCTTATGAACAGCTAGAAGTTGCGATAAAGGCGGTATTCGGGTCATGGATGGGCAAGCGGGCGGTGGACTACCGACGCGAGTTCAATATCACCGAAGACATGGCTAATGGCACGGCGGTTAATGTGGTGGCAATGGTCTACGGCAATATGGGCGACGATAGCGGTACTGGGGTGGCGTTCACGCGAAATCCAGGCACCGGGGAAAACGAGCTGTTCGGGGAATATCTGGTGAACGCTCAGGGCGAGGATGTCGTTGCTGGTATTCGTACCCCCAAACCAGTACAGAACATGGCCCAGGAGATGCCCGAGTTGTACCAACAACTCGAGGCGTTGCGGTCGAAACTCGAGGGTCACTATAGCGAAGTGCAGGATTTCGAGTTCACGATTGAGAAAGGCATCTTGTACTGTTTACAGACCCGCAACGGCAAGATGAACGCCGCCGCCAAGGTGCGAACTTCGGTAGAAATGGAACGTGAAGGCCTAATCAGCCGTGAACAGGCGTTACTGCGCGTAGAACCCCAATTACTCGAGCAAATGTTGTACCCGCAAGTAGATCCGAGTCACAAGGCGGAGCCGGCGGCACAGGGAATCGCGGCATCGCCTGGCGCCGCCTGCGGCAAGATTGTATTCGACGCGGATCGCGCCGAGGCGGCGGGCCGTTTGGGTGAAAAGGTTATCTTAGTGAGGGAGGAAACCAAGCCCGAAGACATACACGGTTTTTTTGCCGCCCAGGGGATTCTTACGAGTCGCGGCGGCAAAACCTCACACGCTGCGGTGGTTGCCCGCGGTATGGGCAAGCCCTGTGTAGCGGGGGCTGAAGGCATAAATGTCGATGGGCGTGCGAGCAGGGCTTATGTAGGGTCACACGTATTGGGTGAGGGCGATATTCTCACCATCGATGGTACAACCGGTCGCGTATATCTAGGTGAGCTACCAACTGTGGAACCGGATTTCTCCAACGAGCTTGAAACCCTCTTGAACTGGGCCGACGACACCGCAGCACTCAAGGTCATGGCCAATGCGGATACACCAGAAGACGCCGAACGCGCCGTGAGATACGGGGCCATGGGTATCGGGCTCTGTCGTACCGAGCGGATGTTTAACGCAGCCGAGCGCCTGCCTATCGTGGTTGAGATGATCCTGGCGGACACGCCTGAAGAGCGACAGTCCGCGCTAGATCGACTACTACCCATCCAGCGCGCTGACTTCAAAGCGCTTTTTAGTGTCATGTCGCCGCGGCCGGTTACCGTGAGATTGCTAGATCCCCCGATGCACGAATTCTTGCCGACCGAGCAGGAGCTTATGGACGAGATTTCGCGACTTCGCGATAAAAGTGCCGTCGATGAGAAGCTGATTACAGAAAAGGAAATAATTCTAAAGAAAGTACGAGGGTTGCACGAAATTAACCCCATGCTGGGTCATCGCGGTGTAAGACTTGCGATTACTTATCCTGAAATATACCGCATGCAAATCCAGGCAATCCTTGAGGCCGCTGCCGAATGTGTGGAAGAAGGCACCGACGTTCACCCGGAAGTGATGGTGCCTCAAGTGTGTACGGTTAGGGAATTGGAGTTTGTATCGAAGCTGGTAAGAGAAGTGCACCAAGAAACTGAACGGGCCCACAACGTAAAGGTGCCCTTTCACTTTGGCACGATGGTTGAAGTGGTGCGTGCGTGCCTTCGTGCAGAAAGCTTGTCGAATATCGCGGAATTCTTTTCGTTCGGAACAAACGATTTAAGTCAGGCGACATTTTCTTTTAGCCGTGAAGACGCAGAAAATAAATTTCTCCCGCTCTATAACAAAATCGGTGTCTTGATGGACAATCCCTTCGAAGTGTTAGATGTCCAGGGGATGGGAAGACTCATGCGGATGACGGTGGAGTGGGGCCGAAAAACTCGTCCCGACTTAGTAGTAGGGATCTGTGGCGAGCACGGCGGTCACCCTGACTCGATTCGATTCTGCCACCATATAGGATTGGACTATGTTTCTTGCTCGGCGCCCAGAGTACCGGTCGCACGACTTGCGGCCGCGCGCGCCGCACTATTGCAAGATGACTACAAGCTCGAGCCGTAGACTGTAGCCCAGCAGCCTTAACTTACTTGAAAAACTCCTGGACGGTTGAGTCGTGTTCAATCGGCTCATTGATATCCATTGGCAGTGATCGTCTGATCGTGCTACGGCAGCGCAGAACCTTCCAGTAACCGAATAGGTTGACACTGCGTATCTCTACGACATCCAGCCCGGTCTGTTCTAGTAGGTCTTCTAACGCAAGGTCAGGGTGGAAGCCCACCAACTTTGCCAGTGGTGAAAATAAACCTTCTAAGGCCCTGATGAATCCATTACGACTGCGAAAGTGGTTGACGATAAACATTTCCCCGCCGGGCTTACAAACGCGACGCATCTCATCGACAAGTCTAGAGGGATCAGATACTACCGAGACGACATACATCGCCACGACTTTATCGAAAGTATTCTCGGGAAATTTCAGATCTTCGGCATCCATTTCCAAAACTGCCTCGACCTGGGCCAAGTCCTGTCGGCGCACACGTTCGCGGGCTTTGGCCAACATTTCTCCGGAAATATCGATGCCAGTGACTTCGACGTTCTCGGGGTATAGGGGTAGCGACAAACCAGTTCCTACACCAACTTCTAATATATTGTCTCCCTGTCGTAAGTTAAGTGCCTGAATGATGAGCTTACGGCCAGGATGCAAGATGGGTCCAAACACGGCATCGTATATGCGGGCGTAACGCCGATACGCGGTTCTTATGGCTTCGATTTCCACCGACACACTCCTAGTATGGATGGGCGTTCCTGGTTTAGGCCGTAAGTCACTGAGCCCCGCATACCGTATTTATCATGTTCATGCCATCTATGGGAATAGGCGGTCGAAACCCCTGTGATTCTGGTGGTTTAGAGCTCATTAAGCACCACTATCGCCCTGTTTTACCGCAGTACGCCTTAGGATGGGTAACAAGTGTGGCCACACGTTATCGAGTATCGGCCCCTGTGCATGGGCGCGCGGATGCAGGCCATCTGCCTGTATCAGATCGGCACGGCCGCCAACTCCGGCCAGCAGATAGGGGACAAATGCTACTTTGTGGTTTTGCGCCAGCTGGCGATATACGTCGTGGAATTTCTTGACATAGAGCGCGCCATAGTT
>JAOTYM010000110.1 GCA_029861845.1 Gammaproteobacteria bacterium
TTTTGCTGCTTACTTTTTCCGCGGTGAAAATATTGGTGATGTCGATGTGTTAGTGGACTGCGCCGCGGCGGCTGGCATGGAACCGAGCACGGTGCGTGAATACTTGGAAAGCGAAACCGATATACCTCAAATACAAGCGCAGGACGCGATGGCGCGCCAGATGGGTATCCAGGGAGTGCCGTTTTTTGTTTTTGCACGCAAATACGCCGTCTCGGGGGCGCAGTCTCCCGAGGTATTCGTAAATGTCTTTGACACGCTTAGGGAAGAAGCGACGGCTATCGGGGTTTCTGAATAAACTCGATCGTTACGCCGTCCTCATCCCTTAAGTAAACGACTTTGCCGCCGGCATTGGGGCCTTGTTCGGTCAGGGCTAATTTTGCGCTCTCAATACCAAGCATCCGCCGCCGACGCCTTGCGTTTGGCGATAAACGCGTTTAATTCCTCGTCTACACCGGGATCGATCGGCGGTGCTTGATACTCGGCCAGCATGCGGGTCCACTGCTCAAAGGCTCGTTGCTGCGTGTCCTTGCTGCCATTATCGGTCCACTGCTCGAACGAGTTGGTGTCGGCCAGCTCAGCGCGATGGTTCGCGGTTTCAAAATTTCTCATCGTATGCGCGACGCCGAGGAAATTTTTGCCGATGCCCGCCTCCAGGAATGCGTCGGCGGCGAGTTCGTTGTCGTCCAGACTCAACCCCTCGACCATGCGATGGATCATCCCGCAGCGGTCTGCGTCCATGACAAATTTTTCGTAACCGATCGTGAGCCCTCCTTCGAGCCAGCCAGCTGCCTGAAAGATAAAATTTGCTCCCGCCATGATCGCCGGATTCATGGTGTCTGCGGACTCCTGCATCGCCTGCGCGTCGGCAATCTTGGAGGCAGTCAGGTGCCCGCCGCATCGAAACGGTAAACCGAGCCGACGGCACAGTTGCGCAATGGCCAGACACGCAAGCGTCGACTCCGGCGTGCCAAAGGTCGGTGCGCCGGTTTTTAGATCCATGGTGGTGAGAAAGCTGCCATAGACTACCGGCGCGCCCTTACGCACTAATTGTGTGAGTGCGATGCCGACCATCGCTTCGGCGTGCGCCTGGGCGATCAATGCCGCCTGAGTAACCGGACTCATCGCACCCCCGAGAATAAAAGGCGACACCACATTACCCTGATTCGCAGCCGCATAGGTGCGCAGTGCACCGGTCATGGTGTCGTCGTACACCAGCGGCGAGTTGACGTTGATATTACCCTGGATCACGAGGTGGTTTTCCACGTATGCCTGGCCGAACACGATGCGCGCCATGGCGAGCGAATCCTCGGCACGCCCGGGTGCGGTTACCGACCCCATAAAAGGTTTGTCCGAATAGCGCAGATGGGCGTAGACCATGTCCAGGTGACGCTTGTTGACCGCTACATCCACCGGTTCGCACACCGTGCCGCTTTGGTGGTGTAGCCAAGGTGTCAGGTAGGTGAGCTTGATAAAATTATCGAAGTCTTGGATCGTGCCGTAGCGGCGCCCGCCTGTTAGATCAGTCACAAACGGTGGGCCGTATGCAGGCGCGAAGATCAGGTTGTCGCCGCCAAATTCAATGCTGCGCTCGGGGTTACGCGCGTGCATGGTGAATGTTTTGGGCGCGGTTTTGCAAAGCGAGCGCACGTGCCCACGGTCGAAGCGCACGCGCTCGCCGTCGACGCTTGCCCCGGCATCCTTAAACAGCCGCAACGCCACCGGATCGCCGCGAATCTCCAGTCCAACCTCGGCGAGAATCCAGTCGGCGTGGTTCTCAAGCCTTACCAATCCCTCCTCGGCCAGCAGTTCGTAGACGGGGATTTTGCGCGTGATATAGGCGCTAGCACCGGCTGTGGTGTTGCCCGGTTTGCGGCGCGCTACCCGTGCAGCGCGACCACCGCCACCACGACCCCGTTTCCTGTCTGGTGCAACTGCCACTGCATAATCCTCGCGCTTTGGAATGTGGCTTTACCGGACGGGACCGCGAGCGATAGTGTGAATCATGGTGAGGGAGTTGGCGATACTCGATCCGAGTATCAAGCCACCAAACTATTGCATCATAAAGGGATTGGCAATGGGGTCCGGTGAGGTATTAATCCATACCGTTTTCGGGCGAGTGTAATCATAGATCGCGTGTAACCCCGACTCACGTCCATAACCGCTGTCCTTATAGCCGCCAAATGGCGCAAGTGGCGACACCATCCGGTAGGTATTGACCCACACAATTCCCGATCGCGTTGCCTTGGCCACTCTGAGGGCACGACCTACATCGCGGGTGAAGATACCCGAAGCAAGGCCGTAACGGGTGTCGTTGGCAAACCCTATTACTTCCTCTTCGTCCCGAAAACGCAACACACTTAGCACCGGACCAAATAGTTCGCGATCGACGATCTGCAGTTTTTGATCAGGACAATCGACGATGGTCGGCTCGTAGTACCAGCCCTTATTAAGACTTGCAGGTTTTTTGCCGCCATGCACTAGGGTTGCGCCATTCTCGGTGGCGTTGTTCACCGCTTGGTCGATATTCCGAAGCTGCGCCTCGGTCGCCAGCGGACCCATTTGTGTTGCCTCCTCCAATGGATCGCCGATGCGAATGTGTTTGGCGCGATCAGCGATACGATCGAGCATGTTTTCATGGATCTTTTCATGTAGATACAACCGCGAACCCGCAACACAGCTCTGTCCGCTAGCGCTGAAGATGCTAAGCAACACGCCATTGGTGGCGCTCTCCAAATCAGCGTCTTCGAATATCATTACCGGAGACTTGCCGCCGAGCTCCAGCGACACTTGGGCAAAGTTCTCCGCGGAATTGTGAATCACATGTCGAGCCGTTTCGACGCCACCGGTGAAACTAATTCGATCCACCATTGGGTGACTGGTGAGTGCTTTGCCACATGGATCGCCGAAGCCGGTTACCACATTAAACACGCCGGGAGGAAAACCGACTTCCTCGATCACCTTAGCGAACTCGAGCATGGGCGCCGATGCGTGTTCCGACGCCTTCAATACCACGGTGTTACCGGCCGCCAATGCCGGGCCGATCTTGACCGCCACCAAGAACAACTGCGAATTCCAGGGCACGACCGCTGCGACAACGCCTAATGGTTCGCGGATAGTCATGGCCCACATATTTGGCTTATCGATGGGTAAGGTATCGCCGTGGACCTTGTCTGCGAGTCCAGCGTAATAGCCGAAAAAGTCGGAAATGTACTTTGCTTGCCAACGCGTTTCGGTTAAGAGCTTCCCGGTATCCACCGACTCGGTACGCCCTAGCTCTTCAGAATGCTCAGCCAGGGTATCTCCAAGCGCGCGCAGCAATTTTCCTCGTTGGGTTGCATTCATGCTGGGCCACGCGCCTTCAGTAAACGCGCGGTTGGCGGATTTCACGGCGCGATCCACGTCCCCAGCGGTTGCCTCTGGAATCAGCGCCCAAGCATCTCCGGTGGCGGGATTGATGCTCTCGAAGGTTTTGCCACTCTCAGAGTCGACCCATTTGCCATCGATAAACATCTGGTATCGCTTGAGCTCAGTCATGTTTCCTCCTTCGTTGCTTACTATTGCGCCGCCGCAGCGCGCACCTTTGCGCCCCTCACCCGCGGCAAGACCTCTTCATTGAACAATTTGAGACTGCGCATGATCTTGTCGTGTTGAAGTCCAGGGAAACTGGTTCCCACAAGGAGGGTCTGTAGATTCAACTCCTGCCGCATCTCCTCTATGCGTTCGGCCACATAGTCCGGCGTACCAAAGAGCAAATTGCGCGGATGCAGCCACTCATAGGTCAGCGCGTCAAGCTTACCGCCCGGAGTAGACGGATCGAGCTTACCTCCAGGCGGCAGCGATTCACCTGGGAGTAACATGTTGCCCAACCCACGGAAGTGACAGGTCCAATGGAAATAAGCAAGCACTGCTTCACCCGCCTCGCGTTCCGCCTGTTCCATAGAATCCGCCACATATACATCGCGCAACACGCCCAAACCTTCGCCCAACGGCATATCGCGACCTTCCGCTTTGGAACGCTCCTCACGATACAACTCGAAACGATTTTTTAATTCAGGAACCGTAGGTTGCCAAAAGAGGCCCTGAATCTTTTGACTCGCTGCCCATTTGATCGACGGCGGCGTGTCGATTACCTGCGAGATCGGGGGATGAGGTTTCTGGTATGGCTCGGGAATTACTGCCACGCCCGTGATCTGCGCCGTCTTCATATCCATGAACTCGGGGGTGTGCGGACTCAGCCGATGGCGCCACTCTAGCCCCGGATAGGGAAACTCATAGAACTTGCCTTTATGACTGAAAAACTTGTTACTGAGCGCCTTCAGCAAGATCTCATAGGTTTCTTCGAACAGCGCTCTATTGGTCGCGCTGTCGCGCACATCTGCGGTCGGGTTGAGATTCATTGCTTCCCGTGGGTAGATGCCTCGCCCAATACCGAATTCCACCCGTCCTTTGGTGAGCTGATCCAACAGTGCAATGTCTTCAGCCAAACGCAATGGATGCCAGTAAGTGATGATATTGGCGGCCTGGCCGATGCGAATTCGGCTAGTGCGCGCGCCGATATCTGAACTCACCATCAAGGGGTTAGGGATAACCTCGTAACCCTCGTGTCCAAAATGATGCTCGGGAAACCAAATGACGTCCCAGTCGCTCTCCTCAAGATACAGCACGATCTCGCGGGTTTCGTCGAGCACCTGAGCCATCTCTTTCTTGAGGCCCAGATTGCCGGCGTTCATGAAATAGCCGAGTTTCATAGCGACTCACTCCTAAAGTAAAAAGGCGACAATTTTGAGATTCTATGCGATTTTTGTGGGTGACGTCAGACCGGCTTGTAGGCAATACATTCGATTTCCACCTTGACGTCCACCAAGAAATCGCTCACCAGCGCGGAACGAGCAGGTGGGTCCTGGGGAAAGTACTCACCGTAGACCTTGTTAAATCCGGGGAAGTCCTCGCGTGTCTTGAGCCACACCATGGATTTGACGACGTCGTCCAAGCCACAGCCGGCCTCCGACAAGGTGTCCCGAATCAGCTCGATGACCACCCGTGTCTGTTCCTCGATGCTGCCGTCAGTCATTACTACGCCGTCCTTCATTGGGACCTGGCCGGTCAAGAACACCAGGTCTCCAGCGCGTACCGCCTTTGACAGCGAAAGCTGCCTGTCATTGATGACGACTGGCCCTCCGATGATCTGCTTTTCTCGTAACATTTGGTTAAAGCGGACAGGTTTAATTTAATATTGCGAGTCACTTTGCAGTGATTCAGAGTAGGCACAACTATAGCCTTTCAGTCCATAATAAATAAATGTGTGTCCTTTAACCATGTCAAATCCGGATCAAGGTTACGATGCCATGGGCACTTACTATGCGCTCCACGCAACGGACACGCCAGCGGCTCCTGTGGTGTTGGTGCATGGTGTCGGCATGGATCACACCATGTGGGACAGACAAGTCCAAGAGCTTTCGCCGCAGTTTCAAGTGCTGCGCTACGATCTTCTGGGTCATGGCCGCACGCCGCACTCACCCGCGACCAAAGCAGTTGCGGACTTTGTCGCGCAACTCGTTGAACTGCTACAGCACCTCGCCATCGATCGTTTCCATCTAGTTGGCTTTTCTTTAGGCGGTCTGATCGCACAGAAATTTTGCGGGACGCAACCTGAGCGGTTGCTCAGTGTCACTTTCATGAGCACGGTCTATCAACGCACAGAGCAGGAGCTCGAGGGTGTTCGTGAGCGCCTAAGATTGACCGAAGCCGGCAACTTGAAAGCGATCGCTGATGCGGCCATTGAACGCTGGTTCAGAAAACCTTTTCGAGACAAACATCCAGAGCTCATGGCCCAGATCCACAAGCGCCTTCTTAACAACGACTTAAACGGTTACTTCACCGCTTATCGCTGCTTTGTGCAAGGCGATCCGGAAATCGGTGACGCACTGACTAAGGTCACCTGTCCTGCACTTGTCATCACCGGCGAGTGCGACGTGGGTTCGACACCGGCGATGTGTGAGCGTATGGCACGGGACCTGCAAAAACCTACGGTGAAGATACTACCCGGGCTGCATCATCTCGCCCCCGTTGAAGGGCCGGACGCCATGAACAAGGCGCTGCTTAGCTTTCTGAGCGCAGCTATCTGAGAAGAAGACTTGAACCTTGGCCGGTTGCAGGGCTAGCATCGCCTTTGAACAATTTTGCCACCAGTAGGATAGTGTCATGGGGTATCAGACCATAGATGTGCAACCACTGTCCGGTGCGCTCGGCGCCGAGCTGCTAGGTGTGGATCTCTCTGCCCCGCTGGACAACGCAACATTCTCGGACATCCACCAGGCATTTCACGAATACTTGGTCATATTCTTCCGTGATCAAAAACTGACACCACAGCAGCACTGCGATTTCGCCCGGCGCTTCGGTCAAATCGTGCCACACCCATACGTCCAAAGCCTCGAAGGCTATCCGGAGATCATCGAGATCGTTAAGCGACCGGACGAAGTGAACAACTGGGGCGAGACCTGGCACGCCGACATGACGTTTCGAGATGAACCACCGAACGCTGCGGTGCTGTACGCACGCGAGGTACCAGCGTCGGGCGGTGACACCCTATTCGCCAACATGTATTTAGCTTACGAGACCCTATCAGAGGGAATGAAGCAGATGCTCGATGGCCTTGAAGCAGTGCACGAGTCCGGTCGCTCGGGTGCCTTTTACGACAGTTACAAAGGCATGAAGCCAAAGCCTGCGGAAGCACTAGCAGCCACCCATCCTGTTGTTCGCACCCACCGCGAAACGGGAAGGAAGGCGCTGTTTGTGAACCGCGCCTTCACGCGATGCTTGAAGGACATGGCCGATGAAGAGAGTCGACCTATATTAGAGTATCTCTACCAACACTCGACGCGACCGGAATTCACCTGTCGCTTCCGCTGGAAAAAAGATTCCATCGCAGTGTGGGACAACCGGGTCACCATGCACAATGCATTGAACGATGATTTCAGCGCGCGACGCGGTGCCAACGGCTTCCGACGCGTCATGCATCGGGCCACCATTGCCGGCGAGCGCCCTGCTTAGAGGACTTTTTGCCCCGGCCACTGGCCTTACTAGTCGGGAAGCGCCATACGCAGCAACACGGTCACGTCCAAGGACAACAACTCGATATTACTTAGGTCGACAGTGCTACTTTCCTCCAGCGGCAGGACAGTGCTGTTTGATCGAGTGGATGCGACCAGTCTCACGGTCGTTTCAAAACTGCCAGCCTGGCTTCGTCGGTTGCTGTATCGAGGGCGTGTTTGAGCCGCAGGCAACCCGATTCGACTGACTCTGGCGGAGCGATGGTGAGCGGCGCGCCGAAAACGATCGCGACCCTGGCAAAAGGGTAGGGCAGATTAAACCCGTCCCAGCTGGCGAAGACTCTTTTTCTATTAGCGTCGAACGCGATGGGCACGATCGGACAACCCAAGGCCCGAGACATCTGGATCACACCGGGTTTAACCACAAATGGGGGTCCGAGCGGGCCGTCAGGTGTAACCGCGACAATTCCCTTGGACCGGAGTACATGCATCATCTGTTTCATTGCCTCAAACCCGCCCCGAGTGGTGGACCCTCTTATCAAGGCTTTGCCGAAAAGTTCGGCAACCTGGGCGACATACTCTCCGTCAGAGCTCGACGAGATCAAGCAATGAATGAGCTCCCCCTTTCGAATGATCGGCAATATGATTTGTCGGTTGTGCCAGAAGGCGTAGATGAACCCGGTGTTTGTTTCTTTCAACTTGTCCGGATGTTCCGATCCATGGACTGTCAGCTTGGACGTGGACGCTATGAGATGCAGGTACCCCCAAACAATTCGCGGAAGAACAACTGCCGTGATCTTGGCCAGGTAGGTTTTTACCATGCCGTCAAACCGAATCTTCTCGCCGTTCACTCGTTCGTTTACAAACACGTCTTCACATCAATATGTGAGGTTATAATGCCGCGCGGGTTCAAAGACGCCAGGTGTACGCGGCAGGTCAGGTTCGCGATGGTCCGGGTGATTGTGCTGACAAAACATTACGGTATGCGGATCGAAGTCTTCCTTTCACAGAGTACCTACAACCTGAATCGCCCAAGACAAGCGTGATCACATTTCTTTGTCCCATTGTTTTAGGGAGAGTAACAGTATATGAGTGATTATCAGTCGATAATGAAAGAGCTGGCAACGATTCTCGCAGAAAAAACGAAAATCAAACGCGAACGCCTGAAACCAGATCTACATCTCGCAGACAGTGGGCTGGATTCTTTCGCCCGCATAGAACTGGTTCTGGCTCTGGAAGAGCGATTTGGTTTTGAGCTGTCCGATAGTGAGGCCGCAGATCTGTCTACCGTAGACGATCTGGTCAAAGTGATCTTGCGGACGCAGGCAGACGCAACCAAACCATCTTGATGGGCGCTGGAACATGAGCTTTGCGGCTTCCAGTCTTGTTGATGTGATGCTGCATCACGTTGATGGGGAACAACCAAGCGGGATGCACTTTTGGAACACATCGACTCGCAGCTATGAGACGATTTCGTATACGGAACTAGTCCAACGGTCTTTCGCTTTTGGGGCCAGGTTGATCGACAACGGTCACACTCCGGGGACGGTCTGCTTGATAGCGTGCCACTCTCCGTACGCGACACTGATTGCATTTTACGGGGCGATATCCGTGGGTGTCATTCCCATGATCTTTCCCATGCCAAAGGCGTTGGGGAGCCACCAGGCTTTGGTGGAAAGGATCCGTTACTGGGGTTTCAGGTTCAGCAAACCGGTGGTGTTGGTGCTGGAAGACAACCTCAAGGAAAAATTCCACACAGAGATTCCCGATGGGATGTCTACTCTTCGCCTGGGTGATTCCCCCCAAGGTGATTGGCCTAGCCGGCAGCGCCCTGCCGTCGATCACGCACCGGATGGCGGAGACGTCGCGTTGTTCCAGACCACCAGTTCATCAACGGGCGATCACAAGGCTGTTGCGATCTCACACGGCAATGTCTTGTCCAACGTTTACGGCATAAGGGCAGCAGTAGGTATGGAGGACAGCGAAAAGATGATCACGTGGCTGCCGCTGTTTCACGACATGGGGTTGGTGGGGGCGGTGCTGTTCAGTTTTTGCAATGCTTATCCTTTGTACTTGATGACCCCCACCCAGTTCATCAAGCGACCGGTACTCTGGCTGAGGGGCATGCATGAGCATCGCTGCACCATTACCACGGCTCCCAACTTTGGTTATGACTATTGCTCGAGGTTGATCGCCGACAAGGATGCGGACTCGCTTGATCTGTCTTGTATGAAACATTTTTTCATGGGCGCGGAGCCCATTCGGGAGTCCACCATACTGTCGTTCTGTGACAAGTTCGCATCGACCGGAGTCGCCCGCAAAATGATACGGCCCGCATACGGTTTGGCGGAGTCAACCATCATTACCACCATCTCACGACCGGACACCGAGGCACGATTCGTTTATTTGAATCCGGACTGCATAGAGATCGGCCAGGAGGTAAGTGTGTTCGGTAGTTCCGGTGCCGATACGCTGATAATCGACACCGGTGCGTCGGACGGCCATGTTGCTATGTGCACCGCGGGAGTCCCGATCGCTGGCATGCAGGTAAGACTGGTAGACGAGGAGGGTGTACCCGTCGCCGGCGACGGCCGCGCCGGCGAGATCGTTGTGAAAGGAGATTCCGTTGCGCTCGGATACGTGGAGGGAGGACAACATTCAATCGTTCGTTTCAATGAGCAAGAAGTCCACACCGGCGATATGGGTGTGATGCTGGGCGGGGAACTGTTCATCATAGAAAGAATCAAGAACATCATCATCCGCAACGGTGAAAATTTTCTGGTCAGTGCGATGGAGCAGCGACTGGCCGATCTTCTACAGATATCCCATGAGAACGTGGCTGTGTTCGATTCGGATATCTATGACCCTTCTAGCGATATCGTGGTGTTGATCGAAAAGCATCAGGGGTTGATCAGAGAACGGATCGACCCGCTGCTGGCCAGTCTGCCCCAGGAGAACTTTCCCATAGACGTGGTTTTGTTCAGCCGGACCAGGGCGATTCCCAGGACGACCAGCGGAAAGAAAAGACATTTTTTTTGCCGCAAGCTGTTTAAGAACGATGAGCTTGAGTTCCAGCAGAAGATCGAAGTGACCCCGGATAAGATTGCGGCGGCATCACAGCGAGCACCCGGCGCCGGGCTTTAGTCAAAGCCGGGGTACCCTCGTTTTCTTAAGTCAGTGTCAAGCCAGGCCGCTCCGGTCAGTTCATCAATGAGCCCCGACGTGATACTTGAAAAACCACATTGAACGCAGGTCTGCTGGTCGCCTTGTCAGGTACTCTGGCGTCGATCCGTGCTGTCTTTATCTAGGGACGTCGATCTTGCGCAGTGTGACGCGATGGAGGTCCAGTCCGCCGACTTCGAACATGTAGGCCATCAACCGCAGGTATTGCTCGAACTTACGGCTTTCCGTCTCTCCTTTGAGCGCGACGGCCTGGTCCCGGTGTTTTTTCAGGTTCGAATACCAAGCCCTCAAGGTACGGCGGTAGTCGTCCCGATCATTCCGCAAACACACCACTTCAAACAAGCGATCGGCGCCTTTTGCCAGTTCGAACAAGCGCGGCGTATCCGTTTCTGGAAAAATTTCCTTGGCGATGAACTGATCGAAGTCCTTCTGTAGAGAGTTTCCATAAGCCACTGTTTGCAGAGACATCCACCCGCGCGATCTCAACCAGCCGTGGCACTTTTTGAAAAAATTGCGGTAAACCCGGACTTTTTCATCGCTGTCCAGCCCCAGTTTTGCGAAGTGCTCGAATGCTCCGATGGATATAATGGCATCATAATCACCGTCCGCAGCTCTATGGTCCTCCCAGCTTTTTAGCTCCACTTCGATCCTGGGGTCGTTGTTTTTGTCCTCGATCCAGTCCATCTGACTTTCACTCAGAGTGAGCCCGGTAGCCGATTCAACGTTGTTTGTTGTTACCAACCTGTTCAGTACACCACCCCAGCCACAACCGATGTCCAAAACGCGTTGCCCATCGCGCACCCGGGCCTGTTCTATGTGGTAATCGATCTTACGCAACTGGGCAGCATCGAGCGTTTGCTCCGGGTCGTCCGCATCCCACATAGCACATGAATAGGTCATGGTTTGGTCCAGCCACAATTGGAAATAATCATTACCGGTCCCATAATGATGTTCGATGGCTTCGGTGGATGCCCCCATGTCTTTTTTGGTGTTTTCGTTCATTCAACGCCCCGGGTTTTCGGTGATTTTGCTATTGCTAACTATCAAAGACAAGGCATATCGGGCGCGACGTTTGCCTTCGACAACAGGGAGTGAAGAAACTAATCATACAGCCTGATACACGTACCTTTAAAATACGTTGGGGTACTGGTGAATGTTGAGATTGAGCGCACTGCCAAAACGCTGAATCAGGATCACGGCACCGGTCTTTGCCGTTGTGCGGGTCAGACTGGCTTTATGAATCAGATGCGGCCCGGCTCTTGTCACACTAGATCTAGGTCGGTGCGTAGAAGCGCAGATAAATCCGCCAACCTTTTTCTTCTCGATTCCATCGGGCGCCTAGCCGCTACTTCAAACAATACTTGTCTGGACATCATTGGCATCGCGGTCATGATGGCTCGAGTGAAGTGATATATCGCGCGGCTAGTTCGATGCGGGTAAGTCCATAGGTATCCCCATCCCTCACGTGCTGTCTTTTACAAAACCGCGCAGCAATCGGATTCCCAGCCACAGGAACAACAGCGGAAACACCACCGTTTGCAACAGGAACACCACGATCAAGTGAATAATGTGCTCGCTGGCACGCGCGAATCGGTCCTTGTATTGGGCAATGCGCGCATCGACGTCGAAATTTTCGGAGGCGCGGTCGTACCAGCGCTCCAGCCGGCCGAGCATTCCGCTATTCTCATTTGAATCGGCGTCGCCTTTTTCGGCTTCCTGCAAGGCTTCGATCTCGTCCCGCGTTTGCTCCAGCGCTGCGTAGGACGCCTGGTAGCGGTCGGCCAGAAAGGCTTCGTACACGGCATCGTTTGCCAGCACCATCACCGGCACGGCAAAGCGGACGAAGAGCACCAGCATCGCCACCCGCAGGGCCAGATCACGCCAGCCGCCCTTGAACCAGCCCGGTCGCCAGATTACTACCAACAACGTCGCCACAGCCATTAACAATACCGCCTGAACGACCGACGCCGTACCGATACTGATGAGTACTTTTTGCGCCCCCAGGGAGGTACTGGCGGCCAGCATAATCCAGGAAAAACGCTCGATGAGATCATTAACCGGGTCGAATACCTCGCCTGGCGTGAGGATCACCCCGACGCCGGCAGGTTCGATGGCGATTTCGGTGCCCTGGACAACGGACACGATGGCGTTGATACCGCGGACCACCGCAAAGGTGACCAGCGCCCGCTCGAAAGCAGCATCTACCGGTTTTGCCGCGTGTCGGTCAAGCGGCTGCGTGAAGCCGGTCAGGAGTGCCGCCGCCAGGAACGCGGTCAGGAACCAGCGGGTTTTTGGATTGGGCATGGGTGGACTTGTTAATACGGAAATTATCTAAGCGCGATTCAACGCTTGACCAGAAAACCGCCCGGTCGAGATTTCTCCCCGATTGCATCGATTCGCGAGTATAGGAATTATAAACTACGTGTTTTC
>JAOTYM010000224.1 GCA_029861845.1 Gammaproteobacteria bacterium
CACCCCATCTTGCTTGAACTCTTCCGCCATGCCTAGCACACACATACTCATGCCGTATTTGGACATGGTGTACGCACAGTGGTCTTTGAACCAGCGGGCACGCATATCCAAGGGCGGAGACAGGTTTAGGATATGGGGGTTCTGCGCGCGCCTGAGATGCGGCAGACATGCCTGCGAGCAGGCGAACGTGGCCCGTATATTGACCGAAAACATCAGGTCAAAGCGCTTCATTGGGGTGTCTAGCGTGCCAGTCAAGCTTATGGCGCTGGCATTGTTGACGAGGATGTCGATACCGCCAAACGCGGTCTTAGCCTTCTCAACTGCCGCTATGATCGCATCGGGGTCGCGGACATCGAGCGCGGTCGGCAGCACCGTCGCTCCCGCCGCTTCAATCTCCTCGGCGGCGCTATAGATTGTTCCCGGCAACTTGGGATGGGGTTTTGTCGTCTTTGCGGCCACGACGATGTTGGCCCCATCGCCAGCAGCACGCATGGCGATAGCTTTGCCGATACCTCGGCTTGCGCCGGTGATGAACAGGGTCTTGCCGCCGAGGTCCGCCATAGTGTTTGGTTTGTCCTGTTATGGGTAAGGGCCGAAGTATCGCCGCTTGCGCACCCGGAAACCAGCCGGGCTTAACGCAGTGGACCATATCCGTGTTTCTTCCAATACCTTGACGTTCTCGTCTGCTCCCTTCTCGCTTAGCATGCGCAATGCGTATCGCTCGATTTCTTTTTGCTCATTAACCGTCCTACCGGGCGCCTGGCGCTCTTGCACGAGTGCGTTGATTCGGGTGCGTTCCTTTTTCGTTGCCCGACCAGCTTGGGATAGTGGGAAATATTCTCGAATTAAGATTAGATATTTTTCTTATTCGATTGTTTTTGTTACATTATTAATGTATGAGGTGCAGAAACTCCGGGTTCAGGTGTTCCCGTCCTCAAGCTGAGAAAAGCGAACTGCCAAGATCTCCTGCGTGCTGACGCGACCGTTAGTATTCTTATTCACAAGTAGTAGCTGTTGCGAGTCCGTGAGACCGGCCGGAACCGCCATACGGCCGCCCGGCTTTAGCTGATTGATCAGCGGTGGAGGGATGAGGTCTGGTGCCGCCGTGACCATGATCTTGTCGAACGGCGCATGCTCGGCCCAACCGTGATAGCCATTGGCGACGCACATCTCGATATTGTCATATCCTAGCCTCCCCAAGCGATTTCGCGCCTGCACCGCCAACTCATCTAGTATCTCGACGCTGTACACCTTGCGCGCCAACTCGGCCAGAATAGCGGCCTGATAGCCGAATCCGGTACCGATCTCGAGCACGATGTCGGTTTCCTGTAAGTCGAGCAAATCGGTCATCAACGCCACGATAAACGGCTGCGAGATGGTCTTACCGTAGCCGATGGGCAATGGCGAATTCGCATAGGCATAGGCCTGGATTTCTATTGGCACGAATTCATGCCGTGGTACCTTACCCATTACATTCAATACGCGCCGCTCCAGCGAACCCCCTTCGATCTGTTCACTCAGAAGCGCGGCATGGCCCACGATTTCGTGCACCATTTGTTGACGCTGGACAGAAAAGGTCTCTTCATTCATGGCAAAGCAACACAAACGGCGCCGCCTAGTCTAACTGTCATCTCTTCGATCATCCAGATTGACGATTGGCGTCTTTAAACAACGAAAAGAAATTCTGTGTCGTTTGTTCGGCCAGTTCCGTAAACGGAATCCCGCGCAACTCGGCCAGTTGTTCAGCCACATGCCGAACATACGCGGGTTGATTGGTCTTGCCTCGGTAGGGCACCGGTGCCAAATAGGGGGCGTCAGTCTCTATCAGTAAGCGATTTATCGGCACCTGGGCAGCTACTTCGCGCAGTGGCCCCGCGTTCTTGAAGGTAACAATGCCTGAGAAGGAGATGTAGAAGCCCAGCGCCATGGCCGCCTTGGCGACCTCCCAAGTAGCGGTAAAACAATGCATTACGCCACCGACGTCGTTTGCCGATTCCTGTTGCATGATTCGCAGGGTATCGTCAGACGCATCTCGCATATGGACGATTAACGGTTTGCCGCATTGTCTGGCGGCGCGTATATGGCATCTGAAGCGCTCGCGTTGCCATTCCAGCTCACCCTCCGATCGAAAGTAATCGAGGCCGGTTTCACCGATAGCGACGACCCGCGGATCATCGGCGAGCGTCAATAACTCATCGACGCTAGGCTCGACTGGTGGGCGTTCGTTCGGGTGTATCCCTACCGAGGCAAATATATGATCGTAGGTATCCGCCAGCTGTTTAACCTGCGGGTAATCGGTCAGGTTGACGGCGGCGCAAAGCATGTAACTTACGCCACTGACGCGGGCGTGTTCAAGAATATCCGCTAGATTGGTGTGGAGTGCCTCGAAGTTGATGTGGCAGTGGGAGTCTACCAACATTCACATCGTATGAGTTGGGCGATCGGAGGCTAGACTACCGGCGAGGATTGTCTCGATCTTGTTGCGCGCAACCCCGGCGTCCTTTTCACTGAATTGGATACCAATGCCAGCCGTACGGCCACCCTGAGCGTTAGCCGGTGTAATCCAGACGACGTGTCCAGCAACGGGGATCTTTTCCTTGCTATCTAACAACGTTAACAGCATAAACACCTCGTCCCTCAGTTTGTAGCGCCGGTTGCTAGGGACGAATAGGCCGCCACCCTTTACATACGGCATGTAGGCGGCGTAAAGCGCGTTCTTATCCTTGATCGTGAGCGACAGAACGCCGGGCCGTGCCAACGGCACGGGTCGTACAGGTTTTCTTGGAGCATTTGCCATTTGAGCGAGGGTTTACTATCCAGCGCTATTCTGTAGGTAGTGTTATTTTCCTGGCCACTCTAGACCAGCGTATCAGAATATCTTCCAAAAGCAATAAGTTATCCACCGGGCCGGCGAGTAAATCGCGCGCTTCCGAAACAGCGTCGGCGAAGCCATACAAGTGTCTTAAGTCTAATCCCTCCCCTAGTCCTTGCAAGCGGCATGCCAGGTCGTGATTGGCCAGGATAGATTCAGATTGCGGGATCATGTGGATCTTGACCATATCAGCGACTAGCCTCTGCAACCACGCAAGCGAAAATTCGGCACCAATCTTCTGCCAGCGCGCCGCACATGCGACCACGTCCGCTGTCCCGTCACGAAGCGCCTCTAGATCGACAAGCAGCTGCTCGCGCTGACCGATCACGCCGGCTCGATCCAGCTCCAGCGCCCATAATGGCGCGCCCCCGGCCAGCCCCAATAGCACTGCGGCATCCTCGACCGACACTTTCTGGGTCTGCAACCATGCAATACCGTCACGACGCGGCGGTGGCTTGAACACTATTTGGCTACAGCGGCTGCGTACTGTATTGCAT
>JAOTYM010000226.1 GCA_029861845.1 Gammaproteobacteria bacterium
CCGAGCGGCATGGCGTTCTGGACCTCGGTGCCGCGTCGACAACGATGCTGGCTTTGCTCGGTCGGTCCCGTTGCCGCGTGGAAATCGTAAACCTCGCGAATTTCGGTGGCATTGACCGTCTGAACACAACAGAGCCTGGCCCAGCGCTTGTCGACGCGGCCGGATCTTTGTTGCCGAACCGACTGCCAATTGAGGCCGTTGACCTCGTGTTCTGCTGGGATCTGCCGAACTACCTGACGCTCAGTGCCCTGTCAGCACTGATGGATGCAATCGGGCGGTGCGCCCGCCCAGGCGCCCTCGCCCATGCCTTGATCTGCTATGCCGAGCGCGACATGAACGAACATCCCGGCCGGTTCGTCCCGACCGCGGACGGCGAACTTATCGATTACAGCGCCACGGGCGCAGCAATCACGGCCCCACGCTATTCGCCCGAAGAGCTGGGCAAGAACATGGGCCGTTTTGTGATCGACCGCGCACGGCTACTTAGTAACGGCATGCAGGAATTCCTGTTTCGACTGCAGTCGTGAGGCGCACGCAAGTCGCCATTACGGCTTTGATATTCTGAGAATTACGTCCCGAAATAACGCCACGGCGAGTGCTAATCTCTTTCATCTCGCGAAATGATTTCGCCTGATTTTGGAGTTTACGAGGCCAATGACTACGGGCATGGATGTCGCGCAACTCGGCAATTTCTCGCCGTTCAACGCGCTAAAGTCAACCAATCTCACCGAACTGTTAGACAACATTGAAGTCCTGCAAGCGACTCAGGGCCAGGTGCTGTTCGATAAGGGCGAAACGGAAAAATGCTCTATATACCTGCTCTCCGGCACGATCGCGTTGCGAGACGGCGATCAGGTCCTGGACACGATTGTAGGCGGCACCGATGAGGCGCGTAACCCAATCGCTCCGATATTACCTCGCCAATTGTCTGCCGTTGCAATGGACAATGTTCGATACTTCAGTATCGACAGCGAACGCCTAGATGTGACGCTGACGTTGGACCAAACGGGCATTTATGAAGTCGGCGACCTCAGTTCTGAGCTGAATGGAGACGAAGGCGACTGGATGAGCGCCCTATTACGAACCAAGACCTTTCAACTAATACCGCCTCAAAATATCCAAATGATCTTCATGCGCCTGAAGAGACTGGATTACAAAGCCGGACACGTCGTCATCCGCCAGGGTAGCAACGGCGACCATTTCTACATCATAAGAAAAGGTCGTTGCATGGTTACTCGAGAGACGCCGGCGAACAAGCCAGACATCGATCTTGCCGAACTGGGCGTGGGTGCTTCGTTCGGAGAGGAAGCGTTGATTTCAAATGAAGCTCGCAACGCGACGATAACAATGCTGACTGACGGTACTTTGATGCAATTGGGTCGGGAGGACTTTCAGTCTCTTCTGAATGAGCAAATGGTCGTGTCATTGGGTCAAGACGATGCAGATGAAGCAATCAGCCACGGTGGCAGGTGGCTGGATGTCCGAGTTCCGAGTGAATTTAAGGCATTCAGCAAGGCGAACGCCACGAATCTGCCGTTGTACCTGCTTCGCCATAAGCTCGATGTCCTGGATCGCAAAACTCCCTACATCGTTTATTGTGATACAGGGCGGCGCAGTTCAGCGGCGGCCTTCATATTGAATCAGAGGGGCTTCGAGACGGCGGTGTTGAAAGGTGGACTCAACCGCAGCGAACTGTAGGGGTACTCGTCGTCGCACACGCGACGAGATTCTCATAACTACCCAGGAGTTAATGATTTACTACGGTTAGTAGTGTGGCCTAGTGCAGTAACGCGCTAATATCAAAAGAAAAAAAGCGAAACTCTCGCTTCGCCTTTGCATATATTATCCGCATGATACTATCTGTGGATACGCGCTATTCCCACTTAAAAGCTTTGGGAAACCCCTGGCCCATCTAACTCCCGTGATTTCGGTGGCTGACGAGTCATTTGTAGTCTCAATCGCCGAGATTGCTGGTGTGCCGCTTGCGGCACTGGGGCCAAAAATTGACTCAGTTTCTGACAGTCGAGTCGAGATCATCTCGGCCCTCGATTTCCTGTTTACCGGAGTTTAGTCGAATAATTTCGCTTGCTTTGCTTTTTGTTCCGAAGATTCGGGACTCTCAACAGCCCTGTGCCTCCGGATGGGCGGCTTTCAAGCCCTTGGCGGCCAACCGCACTGTTTCGCTCACACGCTTGCATCGCGTCGCATCACGTCTCGCCGTCTTGATCCACAGTAGGATCACCTTTTTCGCCGAGTCGTTGAAAGCCTCGTAGTTCCGCTTTGCCGACTTGTTCGCTTTAAGTGCGTTTGCGAGATCGTCCGGAATCACTAAGTTCTCGATGTCATCCAGATAGCTCCACGAACCGTCTCGTTTGGCGGCATCGAGCTTCTCCTGGCCCGCGGGCGTCATCAGGCCGTCTTTTATGAGCTTGGCCACTCGTTTCTTGTTTGCGGCAGACCAGGTGCTGCCCGGCTTGCGTGGACCCACCAGCAGCATCGTACGGTTACCGTCGACACGCCTGGTGCGACTGTCGATCCAACCGAAACAAAGCAGCTCCTCGGCAATGTCCCCGTACGGCACGTAACGGTCTGTGACGTGTCTCTTGTAGCTGACCAGCCAGAACGTCCTCTCCGTCGCGTGATTGGCTTTAAACCACTCGCGAATCTCACGTCGTGAGCGGAATTCTCGCTTTGCAAAGTCAGGAGAAGCGTCCATTTCTCAACTATAGCTATGCCAATCGCCGCTTGCGATCGCCAGGATCTCCCCAACTAATACACATTAGTTAAGAATGGCGATATCAACACCGATATTCGCCGTTCTCCATACAAACGGTAAGAGCCTTTATCGGTACCAAGCAACAACCCGAATTTCCACTGGTTATTGCCAGCCAATTTTCAAGCAAATATCAAAATCAATAAAAAACCAGTTGCCGGGCCCCTACGCCTCACTCGGCCCGTATTTTGCGAATACCTCAGCGCCGGTCATGTTGGCCGTCCGATTTGCAAACGCGTAATAGTCCGGCTTTTCGTCTATAAATATCTGACTTTCAAATAAGGCATCCGGATGATCGTCGAACAATCCGACGGGTACAACGTATTGGCTACTTGCTTTCAAGCGGTAGAACAAGTGCGTTCCACAACGGCTACAGAAACCGCGTTGTGCCCAGTCAGATGAATCGTACGCCAGAACGCACTCTTCGCCGTCGATTCTCACGCCAGTGCCACAATCGATTGCAAGAAATGGGCCGCCACCCCATTTCCGACACATGCTGCAATGGCATGCGCCAATACCTCCCTCAAACGCTTTGACGGTA
>JAOTYM010000225.1 GCA_029861845.1 Gammaproteobacteria bacterium
CGAATGGCAACTACCGAGGGTTCGTCAAGCACGATCCCTTTGTCACGCTCGTACACCAGCGTGTTGGCGGTGCCAAGGTCAATGGCGAGGTCACTGGAAAAGAACCTTTTAAACATTCGCCGCGCCGCCATGATCAACAAGGAACACTACGCCCGCTCGGGAGCGCGAGAACTAACCCAAGAACTAGGCAGATTACCCTTTTCATCGGCACCCCCTCTTTGATGCCCTCCGTTATCCGAGATTTCCAAACACAAGATGCCAATTACACCCGACAGGATTACTTTTCCTTGATTTGGATTAAGAACTGCAAAAATCATACGATTGTGCAACCCTGCAAAGGGGATCTTGCAGAGTGAGAGCGCTATGCACGGACAACCAGGAGTCCCACCATGCCCTGCTTCTATCTCACCCCCAAACAAGACGACTTCAACCAAACGCCGCCCACCGGCTAGGCCTTACCGGCACATATGTAGGCGCGATCTAATCGCCCCAAATAATGATCCACGTCAATGCAACCTGACGTCGCCGCTTGTACATAGACCCCTTGTGCTGTGCGCTGTATCACAGGTTCAACGCGCTTTAGCCTTTACCATGTTAATCCGAACCGGGTATTTGCTACTACTGACCTTCACGATCACGCTGTTCACCCCGGCGCAGGCGGTCGCGGCTACCATTCGGACGCTAGAGATCACCCACAGCAAGGGAAGCTACCACGTCACCTTCGATGTGCTGCTGGCGGCCGAGCCCGAGAAGGCGTGGGCGCTTCTGAGCGACTACCAACAGTGGTCGCGCCTGTCCGACAATCTTAAAGAAACCCAGCTGTTAGAACGCTTCCCAGATGGCCGGCAACGCGTGAGGGCGCGCTTTCGTTCCTGCGTGCTGATTTTTTGCAAAACCATCCGACAGGTTAAGGATGTGACCACCCACCCCAAGGGAGACCTCCTCTCCGTGATGGTGCCGGAACAGGGGGATTTTACCTCTGGTTGGGAACGCTGGCGCATCCTGGCCGAGCACGGCCAGACCCGGGTTCACTATACGGCTGAGATCGTACCGGGCTTTCGCCTGCCGCCCCTGATCGGGCCGTCGATCTTGAAAGCCAAGCTTCGCAGGACACTGATCGAAACGGCGAAGAAATTGGAGGCGCTCGCCGCACCATGAGCCCCACCACCGCGATGTAAGGCCACGCGACTACCTCCTTATTCTTGCGACAATGCACCCGTAGCGATGCAGGTCTCACATGTCGTGGCACAAGAGTGCAACAAACAAGAATGAGGGCATGGAAATAAACCTAAATCCACTGCATTGAATTGTGCTCTTTATCTTAGGTATGTTTTTTGGGCGATGGGTAGACTGAGTGGTCGGGGTCCCACCAAAGACGTTTGGTTGTAGCGCAAATCCACCCCTCGGGACCCCGTGGAGACGCTGTGGCGCGAGTTCGTTGTAAGTATACCCAGCGATATACCCAGTACCAAAAACCCAATTCAGTGCGTTCTATAACTGCTTGATTTAATTGGTCGGGGCGAGAGGATTTGAACCTCCGACCACCTGAACCCCATAGCGTAGGGGCATCTCTCAAACCCCTTAATACAAGCTATTTGCTGCGCTCTGTCCAGCGACACTCGTAGCACAACCTAGCTGAATTACCCCTTACTTTTACTACGAGCTGGCGCAAATTTGGCGCCGCATGGGGAGCCTTTTACTTTGATCAGCCCTTCAGCTCGTTGAAAATACGTCCCCGCGACAGGCAGCAACCCGGCCAAGAGCGGCGAATCAGGACCTTCACCGGTTCGTCGTTTCGATTATAGAACCAGTGATCAGTCTCCCAGTCCTCGACCAGAGCAGCTTCCATCGCTTGCTTACTTTCCGTCAGTAATGCGGCGTATCCATTGATTAAGCGTTTCCCCTGACCGTCGAGGTAAACCCGCTAAAACGCTGTCGCAGGTCGACAGGACCCGAAAATTTAGTTGGAAAACAGACGCGGGAGCCGAATAACGTGATGCAACATGCGCCGGAACATGCCAGGATCCATCGCTGCGGAGCCATCCCCCTTGTGTGCGTTGGCGAGGATCTTCTCCTCGTCCAGATCATCCACCACGTACCGCTGAATCAGTTCTGGATTGGCGCGCAACTGCGCGTTTCTTATCATCGCGGATTGAATGCTCAACCGACACTGGCCGGGTTTAACTGGTTTGCGCAGGAATCGATACACCTGCCCCTGGTTGATCAGGTCAATGATGGTTTTGGCATCGGAGTGCTCCGTCAATACTACGCTAATGATGTCAGGGCGGTGTTTCTTCAGTAGCTTGATCAGGGTCGTGATATCCGTGTTCGCGACGCGAGTCTCAGAGACCACTACTTTTATTTCGTGCTCATCTAGCAGGGTAAGGGCTTCGTCTAAGGTCTCGGCAGCATATAGAGTGTACCGTTCCTTAAGGATCTGCCTGAGCAAATGCTTGACATTCGGGTCCTCATCAATGACGAGGATCTCCGACTTGGCCGGGACGGGTACCGCCTGGGGAGCCGCTTGACACACCGGCGGCCCATGTAGGGCGGTATCTGCTGCCAGCTTTACGACCATTTTCAATTCTTCATTAATCCATGGCTTGGTGATGAAACGGAATACTTCGCTTTCGTTGACCGAACCGACGATCGCCTTTAAATCAGCGTAGCCAGTCAACAAGAGGCGCATGGTGTCGGGGGATATCTTCTTGGCTTCTCGCAGTACCTCGATTCCAGTAATGCCGGGCATGCGTTGGTCGCTTACGATCACGTGGAACTTGTTGCGCCTTATGGCATCAATGGCCTCCTGGCCGCTATTGGCAAAGTACAGCTCGTAGTCACGGTTGAACAGCCACCGCATCGAGTTGAGGATCTTCGGTTCGTCGTCAACAAAGAGAACACGGGGCTTCGTATTCATGCTAGGAGTAGGCCTTAATGTGTCTTGCAGATTTATCATGTGGTTTCCGCCCTTATGCGGCCAGCGGCTGCTCGATCTTCTGATTAATCGGTAGCAACACGGTGAACTTGGTGCCGACGCCGACCGCGGATTCGGCGTGAATCAGCCCGCCGTGCTCCTGCACAATGTCGCGAACGATGGATAGACCTAGGCCGGTCCCTTCGCCGGCGTCCTTGGTTGTGTAGAAAGCATCGAAGATGTGCTCTCGCACATCCTCCGCAATACCGCAACCATTGTCTTCCACTTCGATCTTCACATAAGCTTCTTGCACACTCGTCCGCAACGTGATCGTGCCGGTACCGTCAATAGCCTGAGCAGCGTTGGTAATCAAGTTGATGAAGATCTGATTGACCTGAGA
>JAOTYM010000019.1 GCA_029861845.1 Gammaproteobacteria bacterium
TACGCGAGCTGGAACTCGAAAAGGTCTTCGGTTTCGAACCCGGGACACGTTTCGAGGGAGGGCTTGCCAAGAAATAACGAACTTAACAACTAGGGAGGATCTTCCATGAGCCCCACCTTAATCTTTGCCATCGCGTGCGGTCTTTTGGCCATCGTCTATGGCGCTCTGTCCATCAGATGGATACTGGACCGGCCGTCTGGTAGCCCGCGCATGCGCGCCATCGCGGCCGCGATCCAAGAAGGGGCGGCCGCATACCTCAACCGCCAATACACGACGATCGCAATCGTCGGCGCGATTTTGTTGATCGTGATCTGGGTTGCCTTGGGATTTGCAACCGCCCTTGGCTTTGCGATCGGTGCCGCCTTTTCCGCGCTAACCGGCTATATCGGCATGTACGTTTCGGTACGGGCCAATGTGCGCACCGCACAGGCCGCCCGCCAAGGGCTTAACCAAGCCCTACAGATCGCGTTCCGCGGCGGCGCCATCACCGGCATGCTGGTAGTCGGCTTAGGCCTGCTTGGGGTAGCCGGCTATTACACAATCCTGGTGGCGATCTACCCGGACGGCGGCATCAAACAATTGCTCGCACCATTGTTGGGGCTTGGTTTCGGCGGTTCGCTGATCTCCATCTTCGCGCGACTCGGTGGTGGCATCTTTACCAAGGGGGCTGACGTGGGCGCCGATCTGGTCGGCAAGGTAGAAAAAGGCATACCCGAAGACGATCCCCGTAACCCGGCCGTGATCGCCGATAACGTTGGCGACAACGTCGGTGATTGCGCGGGCATGGCCGCCGACCTCTTCGAGACCTATGCGGTGACCCTGATCGCCACCATGTTGTTGGGCGCATTACTATTACCAGGCTTCAGTAACGCCGTTATCTATCCACTCGCGCTCGGGGGTTTCTCCATTATTGCTTCCATCATCGGCACGTTCGCCGTACGCGCAAAAGAGGGCGGCAAGATCATGAACGCGCTTTACCGTGGCGTCATTGTTTCCGGTGTGCTCGCCGCCATCGCATTCTATTTCTGCACACAAGAACTCATGGTAGACAACGGTAGCTACAGCGTCATGGAGATCTATGGTGCATCCCTGATTGGATTGGCGCTAACCGCAGCCATGGTGGTAATCACCGAGTACTACACCGGCACTGATTTCAAACCGGTGCGTCATATCGCGGCTGCCTCCACCACCGGTCACGCCACGAATATCATTGCCGGGTTGGGAACATCCATGAAAGCGACCACCGCCCCGGTGATCGCGGTGTGTGCCAGCATCTGGGGTGCGTACGAATTTGCAGGCCTATACGGTATCGCCATCGCCGCCACCGCCATGCTTTCGATGACCGGCATGATCGTGGCACTCGACGCTTATGGGCCGATTACTGATAATGCCGGCGGTATCGCCGAGATGGCAGAAATGCCGAAAAAGGTACGCAATATCACCGATCCGTTAGACGCGGTCGGGAACACCACCAAGGCAGTCACCAAGGGATACGCCATTGGCTCCGCCGGTTTGGCCGCGTTGGTGTTGTTTGCTGACTACTCGCATGCATTGGCTGAACATGCCGGCATAGCGCATGAGAATCTCGTGTTCCGGCTCTCCGACCCGAACGTCATCATCGGACTTTTCATTGGTGGACTGGTGCCTTATCTGTTTGCGGCGCTGGCGATGGAGGCGGTGGGGCGTGCTGCCGGCTCGGTAGTGCTGGAGGTGCGTCGACAGTTCAAGGAAATAAAAGGCATCATGCGAGGGAAAGCCAAGCCGGATTACTCGCGTGCCGTTGACCTACTGACCCGCGCCGCCATTAAAGAAATGATCATCCCCTCTTTATTGCCGGTTCTGGCGCCAATCCTTGTGGGCTTCGTACTCGGTCGCGAAGCGCTCGGCGGCATGCTGTTGGGTAGCATTGTTACAGGCATCTTCGTGGCTATTTCCATGACCACTGGTGGCGGGGCATGGGATAACGCCAAGAAATACATCGAGGATGGCAATCTGGGGGGTAAGGGGTCGGAAACGCATAAGGCGGCGGTGACTGGCGACACCGTGGGTGACCCTTACAAGGATACGGCCGGCCCCGCGATCAATCCATTGATCAAGATCATCAACATCGTGGCACTATTGATTGTGCCATTCCTATAAGAAATTAATTAATTGATTGTCGCGTGGTATAGCGACCGTCACGGAATTCGTTGAAGATCATATCCACCAACGGGTGATTAATCGGCCCGCCGCCATCATCTATCCGTAGATTGCGCTCAGCAACGTAGGTTTCGTGCTGGGCATCATGTACGAGGACCCGATACCAAGGCTGGTCTTTCGGAGGTCGGCTACGTGCCACCTGCTCATACCAGTCTTCGGTTCCCTGAAAATCAGGATCAACATCCACAATTACCCCTCGATAATTGAATAGCTTGTGGTGTACAAGCTGTCCGACATGAAATTTCGCTTGTGTGTCTATCACGTATATTGCCGTCCATTTTCGTAATGCCTCACCGGCGGTCCCGCATCTGTGTTGCATTCCATCGCGTGACAGCGACTAACATGATGGATGGTCTGTGCACAATACACGAGATCGTTGATAGGCCCAGCTTTTCGGATAGCGCGGGATCGCCATCAGACTCCGGATTTGGCGTTGAATGTCTACTGAGGTCGCGGGTGCGGCCATGTGAATACCTTAGAATTGGCATGGAGGCCAAACTAGGCGAACGCTTGATTGTTGTCAACAACACAATCGTATTGCCGAGTACACTCGCGGTGGTGGTCTTACCCATCTTGGTATAATCAACTGATGGCGAATGCAGACTTATTAGGTGAATATCAATTTCAACCGTCAACGCGGTACGGCACACAGATTGCGTCCTGGTTGCTTGTTTGCGCTCTCTTGATACTTGCCATGATTGTACTTGGTGGCGTCACACGTTTGAGCGGATCGGGGTTATCCATGGTCGAATGGGGGCCTATAACCGGCACCGTTCCGCCGCTGAACGAATCACAATGGGAAGCTGCGTTCAGGAACTACCAGCAATACCCGGAATACCAGAAGATTAATCAATCTATGACACTTGCCGCGTTCAAATCTATCTTCTGGGTAGAGTATGCCCACCGATTGCTCGGCCGGGCGATTGGTCTGGTCTTTTTCATCCCCTTTGTCTATTTCTTGGTTTGCCGTCGAATCAGCTGGGCACTGGCGCCAAAATTGGTAACCATGTTTGTACTAGGCGCTCTGCAGGGTCTACTCGGCTGGTTCATGGTAAAGAGTGGACTGATCGATGAACCACGCGTGAGTGCTTACCGCCTAACCGCACACTTAGCGTTGGCTGCAATCATCTACGGATATGTCTTTTGGGTTGCCTTAGGGCTTTTTTTTCCGAAAGCGGAAAACGACTATCAACACGTTAAATCAGCGAGATGGTTTAGTTTCGTTGTCACTGGAGTTATTGGATTAATGATTGCCTCCGGCGGTTTTGTTGCCGGCACCCGTGCCGGTTTCGCTTTTAACACCTTCCCCCTGATGAATGGCATGTTAATACCGGACGGTATATTGGCCATGAAACCGGTGTGGTTGAATTTCTTCGAGAATATCGCCACCGTGCAATTTGGTCATCGCCTAATTGCCTATTTCCTGTGTATCTTGATTCCCGCCTTCTGCTACTACGTCCATCGGGCAGGGGTTGTAACGCGCACACGTGTCGCCGCCTATATGCTACTTATAACGCTAGTTATCCAGGTGTCGCTAGGCATCGCCAGCTTGCTGTCGATCGTCCCTATCGTGCTCGCCGCCACCCACCAGGCGGTTGCCTTCGCGCTACTTACAGTGTCACTTTTCATAAACCATGAATTACGTAGCCAGTTATAGAAACTCTGGCTTCAGGATCGGTCTCACCCTATAAAATGGCTGGCTAACAAGCACGTCCTTGCAGGATCAGAGATTACGGCGATACTTACAGAATAAGGATGCACCTTATTTAAATGTCCATAACTCCAGCGAGGTGTCCCGCGGTGCGTTGCATCTATATTCTCCCAATAGTCGTCACCTTGTTAGTTTCAGGGTGCGTTTCGAGCAAGTCCGGCAGCGTCTATCAGCGTGATCAAGCACGCACGGTACAGCGTGTAGAACTAGGTATTGTCGAGCACGTTCGCGAAGTCCTTATCGAGGGAACTAAATCGGGTATTGGTGCAGCTATCGGTAGCGCCGTCGGTGGCATCGCCGGCAGTGAAGTCGGTCACGGCAGTGGTAGACAAATTGCCACCGTCCTTGGCGCGGCCGGCGGTGGGGCAGCGGGTGCCGCAGCCGAGGAAGCAGCCACACGCCAGACGGGACTAGAGATTACCGTCGAATTGGACAATGGACGATTAATCGCTGTCACCCAGGCGGCGGATGAAGCATTCAACATCGGCGATCGTGTACGCGTGCTGTCGGGCAACGGTATAACTCGCGTTACACACTAGCGAGCTTCCCTACTTTTGCCCCATGGGTCGTTAGTGGATCTGTTGCGAGACGAAGCTATCTAGCTCATCGACAAGCTTCTGCTTTTCGTTGGTGGACAGGAAACTCGCTTGAAAAGAGTTCTTGACCAACCGACAAATCTCGTCGTGACTCAGATTTAGCCCTTCCAGCGCGGCTAGAAAATTCTCATTTATGTAACCGCCGAAATAGGCCGGGTCATCGGAATTCACAGTGACACACAGCCCAAGGTCAAGCAATCGTTTTAGGTTATGACTCTCGATAGACTCAAAAACGCACAACTTCACATTGGATAGCGGGCACACTGTGAGTGGTATTTGTTCTTCAACCAGTCGCTCGACCAACCTCTGGTCTTCGGTGCAACGAACACCATGATCTATACGAGACACCTTTAGCAAATCTAACGCCTGCCATATATATCCCGGCGGCCCTTCCTCGCCGGCGTGAGCAACCGTCATAAAACCCGCTGCTCGCGCCTGATCAAATACCTCGACGAACTTTTCTGGTGGATGCCCGTGCTCTGAGGAGTCGAGCCCCACCGCCACGATCCAATGTTTAAACGGCAATGCCTGCCGCAGGGTCTCCAAGGCGGCGGCCGCACTAAGGTGACGCAGAAAACACATGATCAATTTCGATGTCATGCCGAGTTGTTGCTCGGCATCGACAAGGGCTCGGTGTATACCCGTGATAACAGTCTCAAACGCCACACCGCGATCGGTATGAGTCTGTGGATCAAAAAATATTTCGGTATGCCTAACGTTCTGAAGGTACACCCTTCGTAGATATGCCCACGTCATGTCGTAGAAGTCTTGCTCATGCAGAAGTACACATGCGCCCTTGTAGTAGATGTCAAGAAAAGACTGGAGGTCGGTGAACTCGTAGGCTCGCCTCACTTCATCGACGGAAGCGAAGGGAAGCTTTATGTTGTTACGCGCGGCGAGCTCGAACATAAGCTCCGGTTCCAACGAGCCTTCAATGTGGATGTGCAACTCCGCTTTAGGTATGTTACGAAGAAATGGGTCCATGCCTTCAGCTAAATTCATGACTTAGGAACTTCATTACCTCATCTTTGCGTTGCATAGTATCGGCGTAGCCAAGCGCAATCAATCTGCGACAATATGACCTTTCGAATAATAGATAACTCACGAGACTAATCCCACTTTGCTTGTGGGCACCGATTCCACGCAGAAGAAAGCGCACTGGTCGCGGCAAGTGGTGGGCGAAGCGTTGCGCAATTTCTCCTAGATCCTCACTCGGCGAGATTACCAACGCGTCGACATGACGCAACTTCATACCGCCTTCTTCTAGATGGTGGTTGGGAATCGCACTTATGGTTTTATTGATGCGCTGAAGGCGCTCGAGATCAGCCTCCAGACTCTGCAGAAAGATGCTATTTAAAATGTGGCCTGCCACCTCGGCCAGTGGCGGGTATGACTCAAGATCTTCACTGGGCGCATCGTGGCTCGTAGGTTGGCGCACCCCGATCACCAAGACACGGTCGGCGCCTAGATGTAGGGCGGGACTAATCGGCGCCATCTGACCGACTGAGCCATCGCTGAAATACTCACGCCCGACTCGCACAGCTGGAAATACAAAAGGTATGGCCGACGATGCCATCAAATGATCGACGGTGATCTCGGAGGCCTCGCCTACCCGTCTCGCACGATCCCAAGGGACCAAGGACGGGACACCTTGATAGAAACTCACCGATTTACCAGATCTATACCCAGACGCGGTGACACTGACCGCCCGTATCGCACCGGCGTCGATTGATTCTTGTATCTCTTCGCAGGGTACGTAACGCTCTAGCAAGCGCCGCAGTGGTGTGCGGTCGAGTAAGGCCGTCGGATTGTATTTGCCGATGCCGCTGAGCAACATAGCTGTGAACCAATGAAGGCCACTCTTGAAAATGCCAATCGTGTCCGCGCGAAACACCTGATGCACTCGGAAGTTCTTCCAAACTAGGCCCAGTCTTTTAACCCCTTCTCGAAAGCGGTTTGCATAGATCGCCAACACGGCGGCATTTATGGCGCCAGCCGACGTGCCACAGATTATTGGAAAAGGATTGCTAGCATCCTTGGGTAGCATTTGCGCAATCGCCTTGAGCACACCGACTTGATAGGCTGCTCGCGCACCGCCGCCTGATAGAATCAACCCTACACGTGGTCCGGCTGAACCCCGCATGCCCCTATGTCCGTTTTCACCCAAAGATGTTCCAATGATGTCGTGATTTAGACTGCCTAGTCAGCCAAGTCAATATCTAACAGCGTGCCGATAAAGTGTCACCACCGCGGTAAATGTCTCACTTAAATCGTCGACTTAGAGATAGAACCCTCGCCCTCGCCGGCGTCTTTCAGGCGACACGTCTGGCACAGCAGCTGGCTCGTGAAGGGCGTGCCGGCCCTGCCGCGATTGCAGTAAGCATCCACAGCGTGCTTGAAATCGATTCGGCGACTACCGATGACATTTATGGCGGCGCACGTGGTGTGGTGCTGGGTTTGCAGCTTCTCAGAGATAAGCTTAAGGGCCATGCAGATCCAAACGATATGGAAATGGCTCGTTACATAATCAATGTGGTCCAACTAGAACGCCGACTGTCGGGCAATAGGGCCATGTTAGCGGTTATTCGTGATGGAATAGAATCGACCATTGCGCAGATGAAATTCTTCCGTATTGAAAACAAGGATACGAAAGAGCAAATACATCCGAACCTAGCGGCAAAGCTGGCCGAGTTATATACCATGACTCTGAGCACGCTCACGCCACGCATCATAGTAAACGGTGAACAAGGGTACCTAGAAAACCCGAGTATCGTTGATAAGGTACGATCATTGTTACTTGCCGCCACACGCTCTGCATTCTTATGGAGACAACTTGGCGGTAGACGTTGGCAGTTGTTGCTTAGGCGAAACGCGATTATACGCGAGGCAACGCAAATACTAGACGACATAAAAGAACCATGATGATTGTACCCGCATAGTCCAGGGCATTAACCATTTAATTTTTTCTTCAAGATTTCGTTGACCTGTTTTGGATTCGCTTTGCCGCCCGTAGCCTTCATGACCTGTCCCACAAAATATCCGAATACCTTTTCCTGGCCGCTACGATACTGTTGGACCTGTGCCCCACTAGCCGCTAGTACTTTATCGATAACTTGTTCAAGTTTAGTGGTATCACCGATCTGCGCAAGATCAAATTTTACGATTACGGATTCTGCTGCGGCACTTTCGTCAGTGACGTCAGCGCCCTCTCCTTTCCACAGCAATTCTAAGGCTTGTTTACCGGTCTTCACGGACAGTGTACCGTCGTCGATATTTTTCATTAATCCTGCGAACTTTGTGGCAGACACAGCAGAGTGCTCGATCGAGAGATTTTCCTTGTTTAGGTAGGCTGATAGATCTCCTATGATCCAATTGGCAACAAGCTTGGGGTCACTCTTAGATTCTTTTACCGCACGTTCGTAGTAGTCAGCCATTTTAGCGGTCGCCGTCAAGACTCCGGCATCATAATCGCTGAGCTTATAGTCGCGCTTAATCCGGGCACGTTTGGCATCTGGCAGCTCGGGAAGCGTTTGTCTTACTGCCTCGATAAATGCCTCATCGAGTTCAAGTGGTGGTAGGTCGGGATCGGGAAAATAACGATAGTCGTGCGCCTCTTCTTTGCCACGCAAGGGCCGGGTTTCACCCTTATCGGGGTCGTAGAGTCGCGTCTCTTGCACCACTTCACCACCGCTTTCCAGTACATCGATTTGGCGCTCGATCTCGAACTCGATGGCCTTTTCAATAAACTTAAACGAGTTGATGTTCTTCAGCTCTGCACGGGTACCGAAAGTTTCTTGTCCCTTGGGCCGCACCGACACGTTAGCATCGCAGCGAAAAGAGCCCTCTTGCATGTTCCCATCACAGATTTCTAAGTATCGGACAAGTTCATGCAGTTTCTTCAGATAGGCGACGGCCTCCGCCGCTGATCGCATATCGGGCTCGGAAACGATTTCCAGTAGAGGTGTACCGGCACGGTTGAGATCGATACCGCTTAGCCCGTGAAAATCCTCATGCAAAGATTTGCCGGCATCTTCTTCCAAGTGTGCCCGCGTAATACCAATCTTCTTTTTGGTTCCATTGACTTCTATATCAATGTAACCATTTTTCACGATCGGCAATTCATACTGGCTGATTTGATAACCCTTGGGGAGGTCCGGATAGAAATAATTCTTACGTGCGAATACCGAATGCCGATTGATTTCGGCACCAATCACAAGCCCCAACTTGACGGCCATACGCGCCGCCTCTACGTTCATCACCGGTAGTACACCAGGCAACGCAATATCCACCGCGCATGCCTGCGTATTGGGCTCCGAACCGTACATGGCTGATGCACCGGAGAAGATCTTGCTCGCGGTCAATAACTGCGTATGCACCTCAAGGCCAATAACACTTTCCCACTTCATAACGGAATCAAATCCAACGTCTATGCGCAACCCGCCGGCGTCTGTTTGTGCCAATCGGTCACGCGTTGATAATGGTGGGCCATGTTCAGCAGGCGTGCTTCGGCGAAGTAGCCGCCTATGAGTTGTAGTCCTATCGGGTGGCCGGCGTCGTCAAAGCCGGCTGGAATCGATATCCCCGGCAACCCCGAAAGGTTTGCGGGAATGGTGTAGATATCGTTCAGATACATGGCGATCGGGTCATCGACTTTGGCGCCCAACTTAAATGCAGTAGTCGGGGTAGTCGGCCCGACGATTAAATCGCAGACTTGGAACGCCTGCTGGAACTCCTGCGCAATAAGTCGCCGCAGCTTTAGCGCTTTAAGGTAGTAGGCGTCGTAATACCCGGCGGATAACACATAGGTCCCGATAAGAATCCGTCGTTTGACTTCGGCGCCAAATCCTTGAGAGCGCGTCTTCTTGTACATGTCGATCAGATCCGTGTACTCAGGGGCTCGGTATCCATAACGAACGCCGTCATAACGCGCTAAATTGGACGACGCCTCTGCGGGGCCAAGAACGTAGTAGCAGGGAACCGCGAGGCTACAGTTGGGCATGTCGACATCAACTGCCTTTACCCCAAGTCGTTTATATTCCTCTATCGCCGCTTCAACCCGCTGACCTACCTCTGGGTCTAATCCCTCACCAAAGAACTGCCGTGGCAGACCTATTGTCAAACCGCTGATGTCTTGCTCCAAGCGGCCAACGTAGTCGTCGACCGGCCGATCTATGGAAGTGGAGTCGCGTGGGTCAAAACCAGCCATCACGCTTAGCAGATAAGCCGCATCTTCGGCACTGTGGGTTAGTGCGCCCCCCTGATCGAGCGATGACGCAAACGCCACCATGCCATATCTCGACACACGACCGTAACTCGGTTTCAGTCCAGTAATCCCACAAAAAGCAGCTGGCTGCCTGATTGAGCCCCCGGTGTCAGTGCCGGTTGCGGCCGGCGTAAGTCTTGCCGCTACCGCGGCGGCCGACCCCCCAGAGCTGCCACCCGGCACGCACGCACGGTCCCAAGGATTTTCCACCGCACCAAAATACGAAGTTTCGTTCGAGGACCCCATGGCAAATTCGTCCATGTTGGTCTTTCCGAGAATGACTGCGCCCGCCTGGTTAAACCGTTCGATGACGGTCGCATTATAGGGAGCAATGAAGTTCGACAAGATCTTCGAACCACAGGTAGTCAGTAGTCCCTTGGTACAGAAGATATCCTTGTGGGCCAGCGGGATGCCGGTCAGAGGCCCGGCGTCGCCACGTGCGATACGAGCATCGGCCGCGCTCGCCTGTTCCAAGGCGCGATCGCCGTCTACCGTAATAAACGCGTTAAGGCCTTGCCCGTTATCCACGCGATCGAGGAACGCCCGGGTGAGATCAACGCTCGAGGTCTCTTCGGTTTGTAGGGCCCGAGACAGCTCGGCCAGCGATTTGTTAATCACGGCTTCCGGCCCCATCGGGCACAGCTCTTATGGCGACGATGATTTCGGTCAGCGACCTCGGCGCAAACTAAAGGTTTAATGACATCCACCGCTATCGGCAGGACGCCAGGCTACCCGACAACCCTGGGCACCAGATACAGCCCGTCTTCGGTGGCCGGCGCGATCCCCTGGAGCTCGGCTCGCCGGTTGGTTTCCGTAACCTCGTCCTCTCGCAGGCGTAGGCCCACATCCTGGGGGTGGGCCATGGGCTCAATACCACTCGTATCGACCGCGTTCATTTCCTCGATCAACGCCAGGATCCGGGACAGGCTGTCAGAGAATACCTTGCTTTCGCCCTGGTCGATTTCCAAACGCGCAAGATGAGCTATTCTTTCTACATCGGATTGAGTAAGCAACGGGGTCGCTCCGCTAAGATTGCAGGATGCGGCAAATTATCACATTCGTGGGGTTGGTTGAACCCGCAGCCTCCGGTTGATAAAGTTACGTTGACTCAAGGATTTAGCGTCGCAGAGTAACAAGAATGTTCAGAAGCCTACGCGGTCTTTTTTCCAGTGACCTCGCCATTGACCTTGGCACCGCCAACACGCTGGTGTACGAGCGTGACAAAGGGATCGTGCTTGACGAACCCTCGGTAGTTGCCATTCGCCATGATGTGGGCCCACGCAATAATCGCAGCATCCTGGCCATCGGTGATGGCGCCAAAAAAATGTTGGGACGTACGCCAGGGAACATCCAAGCCATCAGGCCGATGAAAGATGGTGTGATCGCCGACTTCACAGTCACCGGTGAAATGCTCAAGTATTTCATTAGGCGGGTGCATGAAAACCGTCTATTCCAACCAAGCCCGCGAATCGTAATCTGCGTGCCGTGTGGCTCGACCCAGGTAGAACGCCGAGCCATTCGAGAATCGGCCATGTCGGCGGGTGCCCGCGAGGTCTATTTGATTGAAGAACCGATGGCGGCTGCGATTGGTGCCGACCTACCCATCGTCGATCCGACGGGGTCCATGGTGCTCGACATCGGTGGCGGCACAACCGAGGTCGGCGTGATTTCGTTGGGCGGCATTGTCTATGCGCACTCTCTGCGCATGGCGGGGGACAAGATGGATGAGGCCATCATTGGGTATATTCGTCGTACCTATGGCCTGCTGATCGGCGAAGCCACGGCTGAACGCATCAAACGCGAGATCGGTACTGCCTGGCATCAAAGCGAAGTTCGACAAATGCAAATCAAGGGTCGGCACATCGCCGATGGTGTCCCGCGTAGCCAGGAAATCGACAGCCGCGAAGTTCACAACGCCTTGAACGAATGCTTAGTCAGTATCGTGGCGGCGATAAAGACCGCGCTTGAACAGACGCCACCGGAGCTGGGGGCGGATGTGGCCGAGAAGGGCATCGTAGTAACCGGCGGTGGCGCGCTTCTGCATGACATAGATCGCATGCTTGGTGCGGAAACCGGCTTGCCAATCATCATCACCGACGAACCACTAACGTGCGTAGTGCGGGGTTGTGGCAGAGCCCTGGAGGAGGCCGAAACTCTAGGCGATGTCTTCCTGCACGAATAGGCGGGTTCACATTCCATGACCGACCTCTTCGGCAGGGCAATCAGGCGCCCGAGCAGTTTGACACGATTGGTTCTGCTGGTGGCGTTTTCCGCCACCCTAATGGTACTGGATCACCAAGGCAACCACCTGCCAAAGATCCGCGCCACACTTGCTGTCCTCGTTTACCCGATCCAATTTGCCGCTGCCCTACCGGTACGTGCCAGTAGTTGGGTTTCGGAGTTGCTCGCCACTGAGAAAACATTGCGAGAACGTAACAGGCGACTGCAGGCTGAGCGCTCGGCCCACTTAGCGCGCTTGCAGAAGCTTGAGGCATTAGAAGCAGAAAACGCTCGCTTGCGCGACCTGCTGGGCTCGGCCGAGCGCGTGGCCGATAGGGCGGTGGTCGCCGAACTGGTACAAGTAAGCTTAGAACCTTTTACGCGCAAGATCGTGGTAAACAAAGGCAAACGCGATGAGGTCTATGTCGGACAACCCGTTATCGATGCCTATGGAATCGTTGGCCAGATTACCGAGGTCGGGGTTTTAACCAGCAAATCAACCCTCATTACCGATCCCGGTCATGCGATATCGGTTGTACTTAACCGCAATGGTCTACGTACTGTGGTGTTCGGCACCGGTGCGTTCGATCGCGTGAGCGTACCCTACCTGACGCCGTCGGCAGATATTCAAGAAGGCGATCTACTCGTTAGTTCAGGTATGGGCGGAAATTTCCCACCGGGATACCCGGTAGCCCAAGTAACAGAAATAATAAGAGACGCCAACGAGGCGTTTCTAAAGATCAGCGCCAAGCCGATGGCGCGTCTTAACTATGGCAAGGAAGTACTGTTGATTTGGCCCGGGAGATCGGGCCGAACATGAGCACAGCTAAATGAACGGTATTAGTCCTATGCGTAGTATCACCGTGATCAGCGCCACATTCCTGGTCGCCTACCTACTAATATTGCTGCCAGGACCGGAATGGGCGGCACAATTTCGCCCGAATTGGGTGGGGTTGGTGCTGATCTATTGGTGCATCGCTGCGCCTGGGCGAGTGGGCATTGGTACTGGCTGGCTGGTCGGCATCATCCTAGATCTTTTGTACGGCTCACTCCTAGGACAACATGCGTTGGCGATGGTAGTCATCGCATTTATCGCCCACAAGCTACACCTGCAGATTCGTATGTTCCCAGGGTGGCAACAGGCGGCCACCGTCTTGGTCTTGCTAGTGATAAATCAACTGCTGGTGTTGTGGGTTAGAGGTGTCATTGGTGAAACAGCTACGGTTTGGCCCTATTGGACATCGAGTATAGTGGGGATGGTGATATGGCCTCTGGTATTTGTCATTCTCAGAGACATCCGGCGGCGTGGGCACATTCAATAAACATGCTCGACATTCCGCTTAAGGATTACTTTCGAGAAACGCGGGTATTTACTTCCCGCCTTACCATCGCCATCGTCGTCGTATTGCTAATGACATTGACGCTAGTTGCTCGCCTCGTCTATCTGCAGGTAATAAATCATCGCCACTTTGCCACGCTATCTCAGGAAAATCGCATTAATACTCGGCCGATTCCGCCGGTACGTGGACGCATTTTCGATCGTAACGGCTTGGTGCTGGCAGAGAATCTACCGGTATTTACGTTGGAGATCATTCCCGAGCAAGTGGCGGATATGAACGCTTTGTTAGAGCAACTTGCCGGTATTGTGCAGCTTCGCGCTCCTGATATTGAGGATTTCGAGAAACAATTACGTCGGCGCCCAGGTTTTGAGAGCCTGACCTTACGCACCCACCTGAATGATGAGGAAGCAGCCCGCATCGCGGTCAATCGACCGTACTTAGACGGGGTTGAATTGCAGGCCCGCTTACAGCGGTATTACCCGCTAGGTGGACTAGGTGTACACGCAGTCGGATACGTCGGTCGTATTGATGAAAGCGAGCTCGGACGGATTGACCGATCGGTATATCGTGGTACCCAACACATCGGCAAGCTTGGTATAGAACAACGCTACGAAGACCTGTTGCTGGGCGGCGTCGGCATAGAAAAGGTCGAGGCTAACGCATACGGGCGCGCGTTGAGAACGATGGAACGCATAGCACCCGACGCAGGACAAAATTTGTACCTGAACCTCGATGCCGACTTGCAAGCCACGGCGGAAAAGGCATTGATTGGACGGCGCGGTTCCGTCATTGCGTTAGAACCTGCAACCGGGAATGTGCTCGTATTCGCAAGCATGCCCACTTACGACCCTAACCCGTTTGTAAACGGTATCGATCCCGATTCCTACCGCCTGCTGCTGGAAGACCCGGACAAGCCGCTGATCAACCGGGCCGTCAATGGGCAGTACGCACCCGGCTCCACCATTAAGCCGTTTCTCGCACTGGCGGCGATGCAAGTTGCCGATTTCGACCCGACCGAAACGGTGATGTGTCCGGGTTGGTTCAGGCTGCCTGGATCGAGGCGCCGCTTTCGTGACTGGAAAAAATACGGACACGGAAAAGTCGACCTGCACGAGGCCGTTGTACAGTCGTGTGACGTATTCTTTTATAAGCTCGCAGTGCGTCTTGGTATCGACTACATGCACGACTTCCTCTCGAGTTTCGGTTTCGGTATACGTACCGGCATAGATATGATTGGTGAATCGAAAGGACTAATGCCATCACCAGAATGGAAACGGGCGCGTGGCGAAGTTTGGTATCCCGGAGAGACGGTTGTAACCGGGATCGGTCAAGGGCCTGTTTTAGTAACGCCATTGCAACTTGCAACCGCCGTCAATACGCTTGCTAATCGAGGAACCAAACTCAGGCCACGCATGCTGAGATCAATCGAAGACCCCAAAACGAAGGTGCTGCAGCAAACCGTTCCCGAACGGATCGGTGAGATCAAAGTAACTGACGCCCACGATTGGGATAAACTTACTGCCAGCATGATTGACGTGGTGCATGGTGAAAAAGGGACCGCCCGCAGAATAGGTTGGAACGCCGAGTACAAAATAGCGGGTAAAACCGGGACCTCACAGGTAGTCGCCCAAGATGAGGCCTACGACGAGGAAAGTACGCCAGAACGCCTACGCGACCACGCGCTGTTCATCGCCTTCGCACCGGCGGACGACCCGCAGATCGCCGTCGCCGTCGTGGTCGAGAACGGTGGCCATGGCAGCTCGGCCGCGGCCCCCATCGCGCGTGAACTGTTGGATGCCTACCTGCTTCCTAGCAAAATGAATACAACCGCATCTTCGGCCCACGACGCGACTGGTGACTGATTATCACCGCGCCACGATTGCACTTAACGGGCGCTGTCCTAATCTTGACCTATGACTGTCCTGCAACGCCTGCATCTCGATAAGCCCTTCTTTTACGGGGTGTTGGTCCTTACTACTTTGAGTCTATTGATTCTCTACAGCGCCGGCGCCGGTGAAACTCGCGTCGCAGTTGGCCAGGGTTTACGTTTTGTGGCAGGTTTTGCGGTGATGCTGTTGGTAGCCCAGATTCCGCCGTACCAGCTTGCGCGCTGGTCACTGCATATTTACTTGATCGGACTGACACTGCTAGTACTGGTGCTCGTGGTCGGCGCCAGCGGCAGAGGCGCACAACGCTGGATTGACCTGGGGTTGTTCAATTTCCAGCCCTCCGAGATCATGAAGCTGGCCATTCCCATGGCGTTGGCCGGTTACCTTTCTCGCCGCCCGCTACCGCCGCCGCTACCGGTGGTCGCAGTAGCAGGGGCACTAATCCTGACGCCGACACTGTTGATCGTACGCCAACCTGACTTGGGCACGGCAGTTCTCGTGATGATGGCGGGTCTCTTTACGCTGTTTTTGGCCGGGATGCGATGGCGGGTGATTATCGCCATGCTTGCCACCGTCGCCGCGTTGATACCGATGGCGTGGACCTACCTTCACGACTATCAAAAGCAACGTATCTTGACGTTATTTAGCCCGGACGCGGATCCGCTGGGCACCGGTTATCATATCATCCAATCAATGATTGCCGTAGGTTCGGGCGGACTTTACGGCAAGGGTTGGTTTAACAGCAGCCAAACACAGCTAGAATATCTTCCAGAAAGTTCGACAGACTTTGTTTTTGCTGTTTTTGCTGAGGAATTCGGATTGATTGGTATTCTCGTGATCTTTGCTGCCTACTTGTTCGTTGTTCTACGAGGCTTTACCATCGCATTTCATGCGCAAGACTCCTACGCTCGACTACTTGCCGGCAGTTTAACGCTTACATTTTTTCTATATTTCTTTGTCAACATTGGTATGGTGACAGGTATACTCCCAGTGGTCGGCGTGCCTCTGCCAATGATCAGTTATGGCGGTAGTTCGTTAGTAACGTTGATGGCAGCATTCGGTATTCTTATGAGCATCCAGACACACAGGAAAATCCTGCAAGCATAATACGCCCTTCATGCCACCTCGGTTGCCTGCCCTTTTCCTTAGTTTCGCGTTCGTTCTTTTTGCTCCAGCTCGCGCGTTGGCTGTAGATATCGCTAGCTATCCGACCCTGCAGACCTTTATCGAAGGTATCGTCAGTAAACACGGCATATCAGCAAGAAAACTCAACGAATGGTTCGAGAGCGCAACGATCCGTCAGGACATACTGCGAGCGGTCGATGCACCGAAGGAAGGTCTACCCTGGTATGAATACCGCAAGCTATTTGTAACAGAACAAAGCGCGCTTCGCGGCAAGCGATTCTGGCGAGCGAACGCCACAGCGTTATCTAATGCTCAACGTGAGTATGGCGTAGATCCGGCAACAATCGTGGCAATCATAGGCGTCGAAACGCAGTACGGACGGAATACGGGTAGTTTTCGCATCATTGACGCATTGACAACGCTAACACTCGAATATGAGCGACGCAGTGACTTTTTCAGGGGTGAGCTAGAGCAGTATCTGCTATTAGTCCAGGAACTGAACGTGGACCCGCTCGCACTCCGAGGGTCCTACGCTGGGGCTATGGGCGTACCTCAATTCATCCCCAGCAGCTATCGAGAGTACGCCATTGACTTCGATGGCGATGGTCGACGCGACCTTATCGGCAGCAACGCGGACGCCATTGGTAGTGTCGCAAACTTCTTACTGCGACATGGCTGGCGCAAAGACGGGGCCGTCGTTGAGCCGCTGCAACCGGAGAAGGATCTTACTTTGTGGTTTTCCAAACTTGGCAGTATACCGATGTTGCCGCTACGCTACTTGCTCGGTTACGGCATTGTACCGATGGAGTACAATGATAAAGATGAACCCGCAGCACTGATCACACTGGAAGAAGAGTCAGGACCCAAATACCACCTAGGACATAACAACTTCTACGTGATCACACGCTATAACCGAAGTCAGAACTATGCCATGGCGGTCTATGAGCTAAGCGAAAGCATCCGCCGGCTATATAATGTAGAAGGCCAATGAGAAAGTCGCTGCCCATATTGTTGGCGCTTTTTTTGGCCGCGTGCAGCGGTGTTCACAAAAAGGGCGGTTACTTCGAAGACGACGGCCCTCCCAAGCGAGCATCCGTTGACATTGCCAGTATCGACGACGCTGTACCACGTGCGGAACCCCTTAGCGAGTACGGCAATCGACCTTATGTTGTCCATGGCAGAGCATACTATCCGCTTAAAGATGCCAACGGTTATAAAGAGCGGGGTATCGCCTCTTGGTACGGGAAAAAATTTCATGGAAGACGCACATCGAGTGGCGAGCCCTATGACATGTATGCCATGACTGCGGCTCATAAAACCCTTCCCTTGCCGAGTTATGTGCAGGTACAAAACCTAAAGAATGGACGTTCAGTTATCGTGCGGGTAAATGACCGCGGTCCTTTTATTGATAACCGCATTATCGACTTGTCGTTTTCGGCCGCCACCAAGCTCGGTATCGTTGGGACGGGTACGGGAATAGTGCAAGTTGCGGTGGTGGGTGCGGGCACCACCGAATTCTCCGAGCCGACGCCAGCACCGAGTGGGCGAACCCATGCGCCGCTGCGTCTTTATCTGCAGCTGGGGGCATTCACGAACCACGAAAACGCCGACAACCTACGATCGCGCTTGCGACCAGCACAATTAGGCCCGATATTCATAACCAGCGAAGCTCAGGGCAGTGTCCGTATGTTCCGCGTCCGGGTAGGACCCCTGGCTAGCGTGGCCGAAAGCGACCGCCTAGTGCAGCGGGCGATGGAATACGGCATCGCCGATGCCCACATCGTGATCGAATAGTTAGCCCAACTTGACAGCGGCCGAGGCAAGATGTTCTTCTCCGGGGTTCCATAGTCGTCTCGAGATAGTCCTTATGGCGGTTTCAGAGCCGAGTGTCGGTGGCAACAACGCGATTACACCAACCGTCTATCTAGACGGGGAGTTTATGCCCCCGACAAAAGCCACAATTTCACCGTTGGATCGGGGTTTTATCTTCGGCGACGGTATCTACGAGGTAGTGCCGGTATTCAATGGTCGTCCCTTCCGACTCGTACATCATCTGCGACGTTTACGGCATAGTCTTGCTGCCGTTGGCATCGACAGTCCAATCGGGGACACCGATTGGCACCGCATATTGCAACGCCTTGTCGACGACAATGGCGCCGGTGACCAGTACCTATACCTACAGATTACCCGCGGCATCGCCCCACGGGATCACGTATTCCCAGTAGATACGAAACCAACGGTGTTCGCCTATGCGCAACCAACGGTCTACGCTGAACCGACCGCAACCGTGGAAGGTGTATCGACGATCACTACCGAAGACATCCGCTGGCAGCGGTGCGATATCAAATCCACGTCTTTGTTGGCGGCGGTCATGCTGCGTCAGCAAGCGGCAGAGAAGGGATCAGTCGAAACGTTGTTGGTTCGTAACGGTCTTATCACCGAGGGTGCGGCCAGCAACGTGTTTATGGTTGTCGCTAGCAATCTCATCACCCCGCCGACTGGCGCTTACATTCTTGCAGGCATTACCCGCGAGCTCATTCTTGAACTTGCCAAGCGACATAACATTCCCGCGACCGAACGCGATATTGAAGAAAAAGAACTTGCTGCCGCCAGTGAGATATGGATTGCGAGCTCCACGCAGGAGATCAAGCCGGTGACCACTGTCGACGGTTCGCCAGTAGGTGCTGGCACACCCGGCCCCGTATTCACACGCTTACTAGCCCTGTATCAGGAGTACAAACGCGCTTTTTGCGAAGGCCGCGTTGATTAGATCGAACTCGGGCCCGGCGTAGACTGGGCACGCAGATGACGTTAAAAGTTCCTCTATCTAGTAACGACGTTGTGGTGCGTGAATTGGGGCACGTGGAATACCTCGAGTCGTGGCGTGCCATGCAATTCTTTAACCAACATCGAGACCCATCGACGACAGACGAGCTGTGGTTGTTGACCCATCCCGCTGTCTATACGGTTGGTCTGAAAGGAAAGGACCGTACATTCGTCAGCGCTCACGGCATTCCGTTCGTGCATAGCGATCGCGGTGGCGACATCACCTACCACGGGCCCGGACAGATCATCGCCTATATCCTTATGGATCTGCGAAGGCGTCGCTGGGGCGTTAAAAAGCTCGTTCATGCCCTCGAGCAATCGGTGATTGATTTGCTGGCCCGGCACCACATCGCGGGCGTCAGACGCCCAGGGGCCCCAGGGGTATATGTGGACGGCAAGAAGATTTCCGCCCTAGGCCTGCGAGTGAGTCGGGGGCTAAGCACACATGGACTCGCGCTAAATATAGACATGGACCTCGAACCGTTCTCGGCCATTGATCCGTGTGGCTATCCGGGGCTAGAAGTCACGCAACTGTCAGCGCTAGGGATTGGTATGGGCGTGCAACATGCGATGGAATCGCTTACTGAACATCTTCGGCAAAATCTAGCCTACCGTACATCGCGGCGAATCGAGCATCTGGCGAAAGCGACGGAGCAAACAGCATCGTGAGTATCCCGGGCTGGCAGGAGATCGTTGCATTACTTTTGCTCCCCCCTGCATCACTTATCCTGATCGCGATGGTAGGTTTCCTCATCTATAGCAAGTGGACATGGGCCGGTAGCGTGGTCATTTTCACGGCCCTGGCCTTGATGATCGCCCTAAGCCTACCGCGTACCGGTCAGCTGCTGATGGCTTCTCTGGAAGCCTACGCCGCCCCACTTCATGCAGGCGCCCTGGATCAAGCGCAGAAGGACGCCAAGGCGATTGTTGTTTTGGCTAGCGGTCGCTACGCCGATGCCCCTGAGTTCGGTGGAGATACGGTGAATCGACCGACATTGGAACGCCTGCGATACGGCGTCTACTTACACCGGCGAATCGAGTTGCCACTGCTCGTAAGTGGTGGTGGCGTTGGCGGTGAAAAGATATCCGAAGCCGAACTCATGCAGCAGGTCTTGCAGCAAGACTATAAGCTTGTTGCCAATTGGCAGGAGAAACATTCACGCAATACCTTCGAAAATGCGTTGGAGAGCGCCGAGCTTTTACGCGCGGCAAGCATCGAACATGTGATCCTGGTTACACACGGGTATCATATGCGGCGCGCTATCTGGTCGTTTGAACAAATGGGCGTAAAGGTGACAGCGGCGCCGATGGGGTTGACGACACTGGGATACCGGGGGCGAACCGTTCATGCCTATCTGCCATCCGCCCGGGGACTTTACTTGAGTAGTCTCGCCCTGCGCGAATACCTGGGTTACCTATGGTACCAATTGGCGTATCGCAATATTGATCCGGCCAAACAAGCACAGGCAGTCGCATCACCGGCATCAGCGGGATAGTTCAAGTTAGTAAACGGCAGCGGCAGCAGGAATGATTGCTGGATACGCTAACCCGCGAGATGTGGCCCGGCATCGAGAATCTCACCGGCGGCTAAGCGTTCTCTGGACTGCTCCTGCTCGAGAATTCGCGTTAGGCCAAACCGCACCTGGGTTGGATCAATCGGTTTGAGCCAGAAATCACTGGCGCCGTTGTCGAGGGCATACTTTCGAACCTCCAGGTCCGAAACACCGGTAATCATGACAATAGGAATGTCTCGAAAACCAGGGAGTTTGCGCACAGCAGTCAAGAAATCGAGCCCGTCCATACCTGGCATTATATAGTCAATCAGACACACGTCGGGTTCACGCTGGCAGCACCATGCAAGCGCCTCGTGAGCACAGGTAAAACTTACCGTATCAACACGGTGCCCGTCGCCAAATCCCTTAAGCAAATTCTCTAATACGAATAAATTGTCCGTTTCGTCGTCTAGTAGCAATATCGTTGATTTCACTAAGACTGCGCCCCCAAATGGCCGCGTCCGCGGCGCGGTCCCCCCTACATTACAAATTCCATGCCACTCGTACGGTCACAACCGCGATTCTAGGCCCCAAAATAACGATTTGATGGCCCGCCATGCGGGCCATGCGCCGAAATCGCCTAAGGCTAATGATTTCATATATTTCAAATGCTTAAGTTGATTAGTCGCCAACAGACCGGCGCTGCCAGCCGTGATCGCGGTAACGACAATACGATCAGATTGCGGCGTCGGTGCCCCTCGGGGGCATGAGCAACGCTGAATGTCACCCCATGGTTCTTGGACGTCACTTACGCCGGCAGCTCGTGGCCGCCACCGCGTAGCAGAAACGCGGTGTTGACTGGCAACCACCAGCAACGCGAATGCAGCGGGAGGGAAGTTAGCGGGACTCAGCCGCCAGAACGTTTCAGTTTGCTGTTCAGCTGTCCGATGTAGGTCTCGAGACCGCGGATTTTTGTGTCGACGGCCAACGTCTCAGCCTTGGAATCGGGGTCCTGAACTAAACTGTAACCGTCCGGTCGTGTACCAGACATCGATGCCGCGTCTGTGAGTTGGGCACTACTTGCGTTCTCGGCCGTCGTCATTCTAGGTCGCCACTCCGATTCGTCACGCCAATGCTCGAATTCCTCGACACTAATCGGCGGGCTTATGTACTCACCTTGTGCCGCATCGCAATTGAGGCTCTCTAGCCGCGCGAATATCTCTTTGGCGCACGTGCCTTCAGCAATTACCTCGAGCCCAAGGTTGTGGGCCAGATCGATAGTGGCACGCACGATCATGGCGTGCTTCTCGTTCTCGTTCATGTCCATTACGAAGGACTTGTCGATCTTTATCTCACGCACCGGCAGTTTGCTTAGGTAGGCAAGTGACGAATAACCGGTGCCGAAATCGTCGATGGCTAGTCGCACGCCCATGTCGGCAAGCCGAGTTAGTATCTGCAGTGCACGCTCTTGATCGACCATGATGGTCGTTTCCGTGATCTCCAGAACAAGCCGATTCGGTTCGGCATTATGAGATGCCAAAACACCGGCGATGAGATCAGGCAATTCCAAGTCAAGCAGGCCGTGCGCCGACATGTTCACGGCGACCCCGATGTCGAGACCCTGCTCCTTCCAGATGCTGTGCTGTTGCAGGGCATGGTTCAGCACCCATACGGTAAGTGGCTTTATCAAACCCGTGCGTTCTGCCAACGGGATAAATTCATCCGGTCTCATGAGATCGTGCTGCGGATGTTGCCAGCGCACCAGTGCCTCGACCTCAATAATCTCGCCGGTCTTAATCGTGGCTTTGGGCTGGTAATGCAGTACCAATTCGTCACTTTCGATGGCGTGGCGCAACTCGCCCATTAGCGTCAGTCGATGCGGGCTGTGTTTGTCGTGCTTGGGATCGTAAACAATATAACCGGTCTTATCTTGCTTCGCCATATACATGGCGACATCGGCGCGCTGCAGCAGGGTGTCCGCGTCAGATCCATGTTCGGGATAGACGGCGATACCGATGCTCGCCTGGACATCAAGCTTCAATCCTTCCAACCCGAATGGCGATTGAAGGGCCTTACCGATCTTACGGGCAACCTCTGCCGCATCCTTGACCAGCAGAATCTTCGGCAGCAAGATCGCAAACTCATCACCACCCAATCGGGCGACGGTAGACGTTTCCTGCATGATCCCTTGTAGGCGAGCTGCGACTTGCTTCAACAAGCGATCACCATTGAAGTGCCCGAGTGTATCGTTAATTTCCTTAAAGCCATCCAGATCCATCATCAAGATCGCCAGATGCGCTCTATCGTGCTGGGCGGCGTGCAGGGCCTGCTCGAGTCGATCTCGGAACAACACGCGGTTGGGCAAATCGGTGAGCGCGTCATGCGTAACATCGTGCATGGCTTGCTGTTCGAGCGCAGTCGTTTGCGCCCGTAGTTCACTGGTTTGGTCGATCACCATGGCGCTCGCTTCGTAGGCCATGACTGAGCTCACATACTGCCCCCAGAAAGCGAAGAAAAATGGCATGAAATCGAGCAACCAGAGCGCGCCGTTGCTCGTTTGGGCCTCGATCAGACTAGCGATGGTAACGGCGCCTGCTTGAAAGTAGGCGGCGCCGCTGGTGGCAATGGCGATCGCTATGAAGGCGATAACTACACCATAAATGGCGTATTTGCTTGCCGATCCTTTGAGCAACTGAACGTTGTTGGCCAAGCTCTGACCTGTTGTTAGTGCCACCTATGCGATCTCCCCAAATTCCTGACCTTGAAACATGCAACCCTCTACCGGGCCCGGTCAGCACTAATACGCCAACGGCGCCGCAGTATATCTTGTAACTCCTCCGATTATTTTAGTTCGGTGCGCCCTATTTTCGGGCTTTTGGTAAGCAGTACCCTGGTTTAACGCTCCTTAGGAACCGCCAGAAAGCGGGTTTTGTCACCCCCTGCCTAGACTAAGCGTAGACCATGAAAATGCCCGATGGAACCGACATCATCATCGGCCGCGTCCCCTGCGACCACATGGCGCCGCATAAATCACGTCCGCACCCTGGAACTGCCTACCAACGTTTAATCTACGTTCAATTTCTGTGCCAGTTGACTGCCCACACGCGGCCCCAGGCCACCAAGAAACGGTGGTCAAACGTCAACTGAGCCGCTGGTCGGGGCAGGCCGCCAAATACCTACAATAGAGACATGTGAATAGCGGTGAGTCCACCGCGGGTCAGAGGCCGAGGACCCTAACAACGCCAACACTCAAGATCGGGAAAAAGGTAATAATTAACACGCCGGCCGCCATTATCAAGAAAAACGGCACAGACGCAGAACAAATCTCCAAAAGTGGTCGCTTGAATCGGAACGACGCCAAGAACAGATTCATGCCTACCGGCGGGGTCAAGTAGCCGAGCTGCATGTTGGCCAGAAAAATAATCCCTAGGTGTAGTGGGTCTATGCCAAAGGCCCTAGCCACCGGCAGGATCAAGGGCACAATCACCACCAGGGCGGAGAAGATGTCTAATAGGCAGCCGGCTATTAACAGAAACCCATTAAGCGCGAGCAGAAACACCCATGGCGATTCAATTCCCGCTTGTACCCACTCGGCGGCCAAGGTTGGCACATCTGCATAGATCAGGTAGTTGGTAAGCCCCATGGCCGTGGCCAGGATAATCATGATGCCACCGATCATCACTGCCGCCTCCACCAGAATGCGAGCCAAATCTTGGCCTAACTTGAGGTCGCGATTAACCACAAATTCCAACACTAGCGTATACAGCGCAACCAAGCCGGCAACCTCTACCAATGTCGCATGACCGGAAAAAATCCCGTAGAGCACCGCAATCGGCAATAATACCTCCCACTTCGCTTCAACGATCGCCGATAACGCCTCGCGCGTGTGGAACCGACTGCGACTAGCGCTGAGTGTCCAGCCGTTGTAAACCGCATAGACGGCAACCATCGCGACCAACATCACACCCGGAACCAAGCCAGCCAAAAAGAGCCGATCTATGGGTGCGTGTGCCGATACACCGTAGAGAATCACCAACAAGCTTAGAGGTAGCAGGATTCCTAGGCTGCCCGAAACCGTGAGCGCGCCAAGCGAGAAACGCTCACCGTAACCCTGGCGTAGAAGCACCGGCAGCAATAAACCGCCGAGGGCCAGAATGGTGACACCGGAACCGCCGGTAAAGGTGGTGAAAAAGGCACATACGCCAACGGTAGCAACCGCCGTGCCCCCCGGAATCCAGCCGAATAGTGCCCGGAACAGGCGTGCCAGCCGCTCTGATGCTTTACCCTCGGCTAGGATGGTGCCAGCCAGGGTAAACAGCGGGATAGTCGGTAAGATCGGGTTCGATGCAATGCGATAGGATTCCACTGGAATCGCAGCCAGGGGTACCGTGTCGATGAAGAACAACAACGATGCGGTAGCCCCCAAGATGACAAAAATAGGTGCCCCAGCGATGGTGGCGACGATGATAAGGCATAATCCGGGCAGCAGCAGTAAGGCGCGGCTCTCTTCCGGCAGCAAAAAGAGGCTAATCGCAGCTAGCGTCGTGATCACAGCGATAGCACGCCCTAACATGCCGCCGGGGGTACGCCACAGAAATCGCAAACCGATGAGCGCGAATCCGAACGGCATAATGACCTGTGCGGCCCACTGTGGAACGACGCCACCTAATGTCGTAATGGCCAGGCGCTCGCCCCAAACCATTTCTGCCGACGCGACCGCCAATACCAACGAGACCGCAGTCCCGACTGAACCTGCCGTTATGCTGGCAGCATTACGCCAAGACCCACGCAGGAAGTCAGCAAAACCTAAAGCGAGGTGCCTGTCTTGCCTGGCCGCGATGGTGGCCCCAAGAAAGGCGACCCACAAAGTGAGATGGCGGACGTAATCGATTGAGCCGGGGATACCGGCACCGACCAGCGCGCGGGCCACGACTTCAATGAGTGGTAAGAAGACGATGGCGAGCAGCGCGAGCCCGGTAAGCTGGTCTTCCAGCCTAACCCCGTGCGCTTGGCTGGCGCGGGCTACTTTGCTAACCCACCACACGGAATCTGAAAACTGCTAATTGGCTTTGGTAGCGCGGAACTCGTCACGCAACCTAATGACTTCGTCGAAGTACACAGCCGGAACAATGTTGCCACGTATGTCAGCGTACACCGTTTCCGTAAGGCGCCGCCATTCGGCAAGCACATCAGGGGGGACGGCGACAATCTTCAGTCCACGCTTGACCATGGCAGCGATCGCGTCTTGCTCCAATTGCCGCACATTATCGCGCAGGCGATGCCCGGCCTGCTCTACGATCTGGGCAAGTTTCGGGCGAAGCTCTGCGGGTATCTTGGACCACGCCCGCTTACTGATGACGGTTGCCCCAGTCAGCGGCACCCATTTCATGTCTGTCATAGACCCCGTGAAGGCAAACCACTGATTCGCCAAGGCGGCCAGCGGCGGCGCCTGATAGGCGGTTATGAGACCGGTTTGTAAGGCTGGAAGGATATCGACCGATGACAAGGGCACAGGATTGAACCCGAGTTTCTTCCATATCTCTTCCGCCTCGGTAGTTTCACCGGCAGCCCAAACGAATAACTTCAGCTTACGAAGGTCGTCGGGTTTTTGTACCGGGTGCTTGGTAAAGAAATGCACCCATCCGGCATCGCCCCAACTAAGCACAACGATACCTTTCTTCTGCAATGCCTCTTGCACTGGCTTAGCCATGCGCCCTTGTACGAAATCAAGCTCCTCATAAGAAGAAAATGCCAACGGGATATGCAAAGCCTTGGCGGCCGCATCCACGGTACTAAGACCGGCGGTCGTGACAGTCGCGGCGTCGAGTTGGCCAATACGAATTCGACGCATGATGTCGTCTTCGTCGCCGAGCGTGCCAGCATATATCTTGAGCCTAACCTTTCCGTCCGAGGCTTCGCGCCAACCCTCATCGATCTCATTGAGATATTCGTACCAAGTCGAGTCCTTTGGCGCGACGGTAGCCAGTTTTATCACCACGCTTTTAGCGCTCGCATTGACCGCGAATAAGGCCAGGCAGGTTGCCAGGAGTATCTGCGTTAGTTTCATCTGTCACTCACCGATAAAAAGATCGTCGATCCTAGACATGAGCAATCGCGCTCGTTTTTGCGCTATCAAGTTTGCGAGTCGATATTGAGGGGATGAATCGACGTCGAAGTCCAGTGCTTGTCGCAGTAAGGCGCGAAACTGTTTGCGATCCTGGGCGCTGACCGAGACAGATTCCGCTAAAGATACAAGCGGCGCAATTTTCTGGCCGTCAGCAAGGGCCATCGCATGCTCAAAATGTCGTCGCGCCTTTTCAGCACTACCACCCTGCGCGCTGGGGCGGCTGGCCTCGAAAGTAATCATGAAGTCATGGATAGCTCCATTCTCGAACTCATCATCCAACGTCAAACAGCGCCTAATCATCGGCTCGATAAGGTGCAGATCGGCAACCAAGTCCATATCTTGTTTGTCCATAGAGATCGCCGCGCTCCACGAAACCGCCGCCCAATAAAGTTCGGGCACGTGTTTAGCCTTAAGGTTAGCAACCGTAGAGTGCGAATCCTGCCTAAGGTTCGCGACAAACCCAGGATGGCTTAGCTCCAATGCGCGGAGGGCGTAATCGCGGCCCCTGATATATAGCCGTTTAGCGCGCTTTCGAAGTTCCTGTGACCGGCGGCGATTACTCTGTTCCGCTTCAAAGGCGGGTAGGGCAACGTAAGCATACGCATATTGCGTAAAACCACGGGCGGCCGCTATCAACAATGCGTAATGTTTGGGTACCTCAGCCAAAAGGCCTTCTATAGTCTTTAAACCAAAAGGGATTGCCGAACCGACGAGCTCTATATCGTTATCCGAGGCGTATACAGTACCGCTATTCGCGAACACATTACCTACGCGCTTGGCGGCAAACTTCTTTACTGAGCACCCGGTGGCGGTCAGTAAACCCATAATAACCAAGGCCAGAATAGGCGAAACACGACAATCGATTCTATCTTCTGGAGGTCGGTGCGGCCTAGATCCATCCATTGTTTGTTCTGTCGTGCGTCCCCTTCAAGCAGGCAGCATTATATCTGCCATAACCGCTCGGATATAGCTCGCTCATCAAATGCGTTGGTTGGCTGGATTAAAGTTGATCTCTAATAAATGGCACCAGCAGTAGTTGATAGGCGCGAAGCTTGATGACCTCGCTCATCTGGGTTTTTGGGAAGCGTCTGTTCTCACCCACTGCCTTGCCATCAGGACCGATCAACCAGGCATTGTCAAGGCGACCGTCCATGGATGACCGTAACTGCCGCGCAAGCTGCTCATCGCGTGCGACGACTGCGAGTTCAGTATTTAGAAACTCTGAACGCGGATCTATGTTAAAATTTCCGATAATCACCGATTTGTCGTCAATGAGAATGGTTTTTGCGTGCAACATTTTCGGGCCTTTGTACTCCCAAACCTCAAGCCCCATGCGCACTAGACGTTTCTTTTTGCCTACATACCCGCCCTGGGCAAAGAAATTCTGGGTCGAGGCCAGTGAATTGGTAAGCACACGCACCTTTACGCCTCGATCAATCGCTCTTTGCAGTATTTTCTTGGAGTTTTTCGACAGGATAAGGTACGGCGACTCGATGACGATGGATTTCTTAGCCGTATCCATATACTCGAGTAGGGCTTGAAACGTCCCTGGCTCCTTACCTTTGCGGCCAATCGGATCATGGAGAAATTCGATACCATCAATGTCACGCTGGCCGACCGACCAATCTGTGCCGCTGTCGAGCTGTACCAAACCACTACTGACCAGCTCTGCGCGGTGCCTATCCAACAGCGCCGCTGCCCGCTCGATCCCTCTCAGAGCCTCGGCCTTGGAGTCAGCGCAGTAATTGTCCTCATCCCGCGATGAACTGCAGTCCCAAGCTAGATATCTTTGATCGTACCGTCCCAACCTTGTATCCATGACTTCAGCACTATTCCAGAGTTGCATGAAATATCGGTGCGCAACTTCTGCCGTCACACCCTGGAGATAAGCGTCTCGATCCAAATAGGCTCGCTTTACGTAGCTTTTTCTGACGACACCAAAGAATGGATATTCGAGATTACGTCCGCCTATCAACATCTGAGTTCGGTCAGTCAGAATAACTTTGTCGTGTAAGCGCTGGGTAATCCACCCTCGTTTAGTTAACCGAACCGGGTGATATTCCTTGATTAGAACGCCTTCTTGAACCAAGTGGGCTTGAATTGATCTGGGGATTTCGTTAAATGACCCGTCAATAAGAAACCTTACTTCGATGCCACGCCGTACAGCGTCCCGTAGTAACGCGAGGTAAGAAAGCACTAATCCGTCATCGGAGGCGCGGTGAAGTTCAATCGCGATCTCACTGCGCGCCTGCTGAATCATATCGACTCGCACCTGCGCTGCCTCTTTACCCGAGTCGATGATGCGGAACGTGTCGGCGTCGACTGGATTGCACAGCCAGAACATAACGACAAGAATCGTCGTTGCACCCAGCCGGCGTTTGCCCAGATCAGCCGCGCCTCTCAAGTTGGGAGACCAGTGAAGTATCGACCGCATCAAGAAAGCACCTCAGACGTGAGAATATAGGGAATGGGAGCGCTACGAAAGTTCGGGCTAAGCATCCAGCAGCACTTATCTGTTAAATTTAGGCGTGTGGCTTAGCTCTATCACACCGAATTTTGGTGGGCCCGGTAGGACTCGAACCTACGACCAAGGGATTCACTAGGTCCAATATTTCTACTGGGAGTGGACTATCTCATCACCCTCAACCGGTGTTGTTAGGGTGCGGGACGCTCTATGCCTGTGATTAAGAACACTGAAGTTCTCAGGTAGTCTCTGCACCTTCCGGAGGTGTACCCCCGGCTTGGCTCAGGGTTGCCATCAGCCGAACTGTTAAGGTTTCCCTGAATTCATCCCGTTCATTTCACACCTCTCGGTGTGAACACACCTTTCTTAAGATGAGTCCCCTGCTCTAACCAACTGAGCTACAGGCCCAAACATTACTATCTTATCAGTTTTTTGCCTGGCGCTTGATATCCATGCTCGTTATTCAATCAAGCCTTTGCACCGGTTCCATGAAAGGCTTATGATAACAATCATAAGCAATAAATCCACTCATGAAAATATGCTTAAATTGCGAAAAGAAGTTGCGAGGACGGCAAACGAGATTCTGTTCTCGTAAATGCAAAAACACTTATAACAATCAGTCCTACCAGTCCTACCAGACCCAACAGCGTCGAGGGCGACAGAGGAAGCGGCAACTCATACAACTCAAGGGCATGCAATGCGAGCGATGTCATTACAACAGGAATTCCGCAGCCCTAGATTTTCACCATGCCGACCCTGAGGGCAAAGACTTTCAACTAGATCTCAGGTCGTTGTCCAACCGAAAGTGGGAAGTCATCCTCACAGAAGCGCACAAGTGCACCTTGTTATGCTCGAATTGTCACGCCGAATTGCATAACCCCGACTGTGCGCTCTAGCCTGATCGCTACGCGACCCTGGCGCTACCGGCCCGCAGCCGCAAACAGCTTTACGAGTCGATAAAGCTGCGCAAATGATCAGAGCGGGTGGGATGTCGTAGCTTACGCAAGGCCTTAGCCTCAATCTGACGAATGCGCTCGCGCGTCACATCAAACTGTTTACCGACTTCCTCGAGTGTGTGATCGGTATTCATGCCGATACCGAAACGCATCCTTAGGACCTTGGCCTCACGTGGGGTAAGCGTTGATAAGATTTCACCAGTAGCGCCTTTGAGACCCGCACCCGTCGCGGCGTCGGGTGGTGCAACTGTGTTTGCATCCTCGACAAAATCGCCAAGGTGAGAATCCTCGTCATCGCCAATGGGTGTTTCCATCGAGATTGGTTCCCTGGCAATCTTAAGTACTTTGCGGATCTTATCTTCTGACATATCCATGCGCTGCGCGAGTTCTTCTGGCGTCGCTTCACGTCCCATTTCTTGCAACATCTCACGCGAGATCCGGTTTAACTTATTGATTGTTTCAATCATATGCACCGGAATACGGATGGTGCGGGCTTGATCGGCGATCGAGCGTGTGATCGCCTGGCGAATCCACCAAGTCGCATAGGTCGAGAATTTGTAACCGCGTCGGTACTCGAACTTGTCCACCGCCTTCATCAAGCCGATATTGCCTTCCTGGATAAGATCCAGAAACTGCAATCCACGATTCGTGTACTTCTTAGCGATGGAGATGACGAGCCGCAAGTTAGCTTCTACCATTTCTTTCTTGGCGCGGCGTGCCTTAGCCTCGCCGATCGACATACGCCGATTTACTTCCTTCAGCTGTTGAATCGACATACCGGCACGCTCTTCGAGCGCGGCTAGCTTTTTCTGCGCCGCATAGATCGTATCCGCATGTTTTTCAATGACGTCCTTATTGCAATCTCCGGACCGAATGACCTTCTTTACCCAACGTCGGTTGGTACTGTTGTCTGGGAAACTCTTGATGAAACTCTTACGAGGCATCCGTGCCTTTTCGACGCAGATTCCCATGACCACTCTTTCTTGTAAGCGCGCCCCGTCGACCAAAGACCGCACTTGCGCAACTAATCCGTTGATCTGCTTGGGCACAAGCTTTAGTTGCAGAAATTCGTCGATAAGTCGCTTTTGTGCACGCGCTGCCTCAGTGCTATCGTAACCCTTCTTGCTGATGGCCTTAGTCAAGTTCGTGTACAATCGGCGGATTCGCGTGAATCGCATCATGGCTTCTTCGCGGACCGCGCGTAGATCTTCCTCGGCGTCATCGTTATCCTGCACATCAGCTGCTTCGAGCGGGTTATGGACCTGTGGAATTGGGTCGTCCACTGCATCTGGATCAATAAAACCAGAAATCAAGTCGGACAGGCGCACTTGCTCGTTTTCGCACAACTCCATCAGCCGCAGTAGTTCGTCTATAGCAGCTGGGCAAGCGGCGATCGCCTCTGTCGTTTGTCGAATCCCGTCTTCTATGCGCTTAGCGAGCTCGATTTCCCCCTGGCGCGTCAGCAACTCAACGGTACCCATTTCACGCATATACATGCGCACCGGGTCCGTGGTACGGCCGAACTCGCTGTCAACCGCGGAAACCAGTACTTGCTCGGCCTCTTCCACCACTTCCTCGTCGTCTTCAGAGGTGGCTGCCTCGGTCTTTAGCAACAGCGCGTCAGGGTCTGGGGGCTCATCGTAGACATCGATCCCCATGTCGTTGATCATGTTCACTACCGCCTCAATCTGATCGGTGTCGTGAACATCCTCCGGGAGATGGTCATTAATCTCGCGGTAGGTAAGGAAGCCCTGCTGTTTGCCCTGGATTATGAGTTTTCTAAGCTGGGAGCGTTGGGTCTCTTGATCCATTCGTGGTTTGTCCGGCGTCAGGTTGGAAAAAAGCAAACTGCGTACTATATCTCAAAATATCGTCTAAACGAATCAATTTGTGGGCGTAGGGCCATCAGAACGGCCTGTTTCGGCCAATAATCGACCGAGTTCGGCCTTTTCGGCCTGATTCAGTCCTTTTGCCCGCTCCTTATACAACAGTCTCTCGGTGCGCTGCTCACGCGCCGCCTTCTGCAATTGGGCCAAGGTACCTTGAAACTCGGCCTCGGCATCCTGTTCCAATAGTGGATGCGTCCACACCGCCAGCTTTTCAAGGTGGGTTCGATGCTCGCTGGCACGGAATCGCTCTATGAGCGCCGCCGTGTTCAACTCCGGATCGATCTTGAGGATATCGAGCATAGCCGCCAGCAAATTTGTGCCCGGCAGGTCGAGTCCAACGATATCCTCGGGATCCGCCACCTGCTTCGCAAGCGTTGGATCCCTCAGCAAGAGCGCCACCGCCGTGCGTACCAGCGAAGGTGGCTTCCTTAACTCGGCCCTGGGGCGATTGGCCGATTTCGGCGACACCTTGGTGGTCGTCGCTAATCCCAGTGTAGACAATTTCTGTGGATCCAACCCACTGATCTCGGCCAGACGATCGCGCATCATCTGTTGAAACGGACCCTCGGGGATCTTGGACAGTAGTGGCGATGCGAGTTCCACCATTCGGGCACGGCCATCCAGTCGACGCACGTCGGCACGGTCATGCAAGTTTCTGAAAAAATAGTCAGGTAGCGGCTCTACCTGGCGCGCCAAGAACGCCTCCGCCCCTTCGCGTCGAATGACGGAATCGGGATCCTCACCTTCAGGCAGAAACAAGAAGCTTGCCTGGCGACCTTCGCCCAGGGTGGGCAGCGCCGTTTCTAGCGCGCGCCAAGCCGCCTGCAGGCCGGCCCTGTCGCCGTCGAAACAGAAAATTATGCCAGGTGTAAAGCGGAACAACCGATCCAGATGATCGCGCGTGGTGGCGGTGCCCAGCGTCGCCACCGCAAAGTCGATGCCGCACTGCGCCAGTGCAACGACATCCGTGTAGCCCTCCACCACAAACACACGCTGCTCGCGCCGAATGGCATCGCGCCCGAGAAATAGACCATACATCTCACGACCCTTATGAAATAACGCGGTCTCGGGTGAGTTCAGATATTTGGGTTCAGCCTCGCCGAGGACGCGACCACCGAATCCGACAATGCGGCCGCGGTGGTCATGGATCGGAAACATGAGGCGATTACGGAAGCGATCGTAGTAGCCGCCACCGTCCTTGGCCGCCAAGAGGCCGGCCTGTTGCAAATGTTTACGGCGCACCTCGTCGGTGCCAAGTGCCCGCAACAGGTTGTCCCACCCGTCGGGCGCGAAACCGAGCCCAAAGCGAGCGCCGACTTCACCACTCAAGCCACGACCCTTCAAATAATCAATAACCACCTGGGCTCGGGGATGGTCGCGAAGCTGGTGCCGATAGTAGGTGGCTGCCTCCTGCAAAATATCCAGGAGATCTTGCTGGTGCTCGAACTGGCCCCCGCCGGCGACTACTTCCTCGGGCACTGGCATACCGACGTGGTTAGCGAGCGCTTCCACCGCCTCGGGGAAGCTCATGTGCTCATACTCCATGAGAAACCCGATGGCGTTGCCATTGGCCTGACAGCCGAAGCAGTGATAGAACTGTTTGTCGGCGCTGACGGTAAAGGAGGGGGTCTTTTCGTCGTGAAACGGACAGCGCGCCTTAAAGTCCTTACCACCTTTGGTCAAGGGCACGCGGGCGTCGATCACTTCCACGATATCGGCGCGTATGAGTAACTGATCGATAAAACCCTGAGGGATGCGGGCGGCCATGGCAAGTATTCTAACAGGCCCGTCGACACACCACGCGGCACGGTTGCTAGTTGGCCTATGGATTAGCCGCCGAGCCGAGTTTTCACCATTTTACTCACCCTAGCCATATCCGCCCGCCCCTGCAGTTTGGGTTTTAAGACCGCCATCACTGCGCCCATATGCCGCATCGATTCGGCGGAGGTCTCGGCCAGGGCATCGCGAACCATCTTGTCCAGCGCTTGATCATCCAGGGGCTCCGGAAGATATGCCTGCCAAACAGCAATCTCACGATTTTCTTTGTCTGCGAGGTCGGCGCGGCCCCCTTGCTGAAACTGGGTGGCGGCCTCGCGACTTTGCTTAATCAGTTTCTCGGCAACTGCCATCACGGCAGCGTCATCAAGCGTAGTGCGCTCATCCACTTCGCGCCGCTGGACTGCTGCCAATAGCAGGCGAATGGCCCCTAGACGTTCGCTGTCCTTGGCCCGTAGGGCCTTTTTCATATCCTCGGTGATTGTGTGCTTCAGGCTCATAAAAGGGTCAGCCTGGCGGGGGTGTGGTCGCTATCAATACTTGCGGGTGGTGCGTTGTGCGACGCGCGCTATTTTCTTCAGTTCGCGTTTGCGGGCAGCGGCGGCCTTGCGTTTACGGACTGAAGTCGGCTTTTCATAGAACTCGCGCCGACGCATTTCCGAGAAAACCCCCGCCTTCTCGCACGAACGGCGGAAGCGGCGTAGCGCTATCTCAAATGGCTCGTTATCCTTTAACCGAATGGATGGCATCTATCCTTACGGGCCTCGATTACTGGCTGGGTAGCCACAATATGGGCTGCAAAGCGCGCGATTCTATAGGCTCCAGACGCCTTTGTACACCCAATCGCCCTTGCCCGACCCCCAATATCCTCCGAGAATAGTGCCATGCGTGTTTTGGGTCTTGAGACTTCCTGCGACGACACCGGTGTCGCCATCTATGATTCGAAAAAAGGTCTTCTTGGACATGGCCTCGCGTCGCAGGCGCTTATTCACGCGCCATTTGGGGGTGTGGTGCCTGAACTCGCATCTCGTGACCACGTGCGCAAAACCTTACCTTTGATCCAGGCGATTATGGCCGATGGCGATACTCAAGCCAGCGACATCGATGGCGTCGCTTATACGGTTGGACCCGGCTTGGTGGGGGCGCTGCTAGTGGGGGCCGCGATTGGCCGTGCCCTGGCCTACGCCTGGCAGATTCCTGGGATTGGGATCCACCATCTGGAGGGACACCTCCTGTCCCCCATGCTTGAGCCGAAGCCACCGGCGTTTCCATTTCTGGCGTTGTTAGTCTCTGGCGGCCACACCGCGCTTGCAGATATCCGCGGGCCGGGCCGGTACACTATCCTTGGCGAATCACTCGATGATGCCGCCGGTGAGGCGTTTGACAAGACCGCCAAGTTGCTCGGTCTGGGATATCCAGGGGGTCCCGCCATCGCGCGCGTTGCCCGCGGGGGAACGCCCGGACGCTTTCATTTTCCGCGGCCGATGACCGATAAACCTGGGCTCAACTTTAGTTTTAGCGGGCTCAAAACGGCAGTTGCCAATGCGGTTAAGGGTCGTGACCTTGACGAGCAGACGGTAGCCGACATCGCCTGCAGCTTTCAGCAAGCGGCAATAGAAACGCTGACCATCAAATGTGCCCGCGCGCTCGATGAAACCGGCCATGAGCGTTTGGTAGTTGTCGGCGGCGTGAGCGCCAACACGCTATTGCGCGACCGCGTCAGCGAGATGGCCCAACAGAAAGGTGTGCGTGAGTATTATCCGAGGCTCGAATTTTCGACCGACAACGGTGCGATGATTGCCTATGCGGGGTATCTACGTCTCGTCGCTGGCCAACGCGACACGTTTAGCTTTGGTGTACGGGCGCGTTGGGAAATCGATAGCTTGGAACCAATAACCTAAGTGCAACCCGCACCGTTAGCCACGCAACCATGAGAACTGGCGGCAGATGAACTTTTGCAGTAACTGCGGCGTTGCCGTGCAGCTTCGAATACCACCAGGTGACAATCTACCTCGGTACGTGTGCGACGCCTGTAACATGATCCATTACCAAAATCCCAAGGTCGTTGCCGGTTGCCTTCCGCAATGGGACGACAAGGTCTTACTCTGTCGCCGAGCGATCGAGCCGCGTTATGGGCTTTGGACCTTGCCAGCCGGCTTCATGGAGAAAGGTGAGACGACAGTGCAAGCGGCCATGCGGGAAACGCTGGAGGAGGCCGGCGCCAAGGTTGAGATAACCGGCCTGTATACGCTATTTAACCTACCGCATATCGACCAAGTTTATCTGCTCTACCGAAGTCGATTGCTTGATCTCGACTTCGCACCAGGCGGCGAGAGCCTCGAGGTTGAATTATTTAGCAAGCGTGAAATTCCATGGGACCAACTAGCATTCCGCGTTATGCATGAGACCCTCAAACTCTACTTCGAAGATCAGGGCGCAGGCACGTTTGGCACGTACGTAGGTGACATCGTGCGGACACAAGACAAGGCTTCTTACATAGTTAGTTTAATCGCCAAGGAGCGCTAGCCATCCATATGGCCGATCTTATCCTCTTTGCCAGCAAAGAGATTGCGAATGTTGGCGCGGTGTCGCCAACAGAGCAGCACAGACATCGCGATGCTTGCAACAAGGTACGGCAGTTGACCATATAGTACCCACCACACGTATGCGGGTGCAGCGAAAGACGCTACCAACGCAGCCAACGACGAGTAACGAAACAGGGCTGCAATTAACAACCAAGTCAGTAAGAGCGCTAACGCAACCCAAGGACTCAGGCCGAGCCAGACGCCGAAAGCGGTCGCAACGCCCTTACCACCTCTGAACCGAAAGAACACCGGATACAGGTGGCCCAAGAACGCGGCTAGTCCTACCAATGCCAGCACCACGGAGTCACCCGTAATACTCCTAGTAATCACTACTGGTATTGCCCCCTTCACAACATCTCCGAGCAGCGTTAGTGCCGCCGCCGTTTTACCGCCATATCGCAAGATGTTGGTGGCACCCGGATTCCCCGAGCCCACGTCGCGCGGGTCTTCTAGATGTTTTAGCCGCGCAATTAATATAGCGCTCGAAATCGAGCCCACTAAGTAGGCAGCTGGAACCAGCAGATACTCAATCATTCGGATATTGGAAGCCTTTGTTCGATGCTACGTCAAGACATGCGGTGGGATTTTCGCTATATTGCCGACCAATTTTGGAGAATTTATGGATATTGTTTACATCAGCAACCTGAAGATTCCCTGCACCATTGGTGTTTGGGATTGGGAACGCCGCATCAAGCAAACAGTGATTATCGATTTAGAAATGGCGACTGATGTGCGGCCGGCTGCAAAAAGTGATCGCCTCGACGACGCGCTGGACTACAAAGCAGTGACCAAACGCGTGACGGAATATGTGGGAAGTTCTGAGTTTAAGCTGGTAGAAGCGCTAGCCGAAAACGTAGCGAATACGGTACTTGAAGAGTTTAAGGTACCCTGGGTACGAGTACGCATCAACAAGCGAGGTGCGCTACGTGGCGCCACCGACGTTGGTGTACTCATCGAGCGACAAGCGAAATCCTAGAAATTTAGTGCGGCGGATAGATTGGTAATGCCACGTGTCTACGTCAGTATAGGTAGCAACATCGACCGAGAAAAAAATATCGGGACAGCTGTCCGGGAACTTAACGATTCTTACGGTCCGCTGATGCTATCTACCGTATATGAAAGTGAGTCGGTGGGGTTTGCTGGTGACGACTTTCTAAACCTTGTGGCTGGCTTCGATACCGACGCTACAATAGAGACTATAATCACGCGACTACGGGCAATCGAAAAGGCATGTGGCCGTGAGCGACAAAACAACGACGACTCACGAACGTTAGACATAGATTTGCTCATCTACGGCGATCTAAGCCGACACGATGATGAAATCGATATCCCGCGTGAAGAAATTGGACACTACGCGTTTGTACTTAAGCCGCTGGCAGAGATCGCTCCAGAACATAGACACCCGGAAACGGGCATCCCTTTTGGTCAGATGTGGAGCAGTTTTCGGGGCGGCGAACAACGACTCTGGCCGGCAGATTTCGAACTTCCTTTGATATAGTTACAACAACTCGTTTTTCTAAGCATTGCTTCCAACTTCGGGCGATTGAGACCATCAATACGCTGATTGCCCACAAGTATGATCGGTACACCTTTTCCGTTTAGCCGTTCGTACTCACGTCTACCCACCTCGCTGCGTTCCACGTCATACTCACGAAAAGCAACGCCCTTTTGAGACAAGGACGTCTTGGCTTTTTTTGCACACCCCACACCAAGTAGTGCTTAGGATTTTCACGGTAGAACCGTTGTTAGCGGCCTGACCAGGGACGGCTGATATATTGGCGGAGCCTTCGTAAGACTTGATTTGGAGATCTCTAGCGATTTGTTCCGATGGTGGCTTGTCCGAGAAATGAATGGCGCCATCTCCGTCCACCCAGCGATAGACCTGAGCGCCACTGACCGTTCCCGCGCCAAAGACGCTTGCCTGCAACAGCAGGCACAGCAACAAGCGTCGCATACTTCATACCCGTGCATTACGGCTACAAAACCACACGCCGGCCACCGTCGACCGCAATCACCTGACCAGTGATGAAATCCGCGTCGCTTACCAAGAATAGCACTGTCTCTGCTATATCGTCGGGCTGACCAATGCGCTTTAGTGGGGTGCGAGAGATCATTCGCTGTTTGTTCATTTCGTCAATACCATCTTCGGGCCATAGAATGGCCCCTGGCGCTACTGCGTTGACCCGTATCTCCGGCCCCAATTCGCGTGCCAGCGTCTTGGTGAGCATGATCAAACCTGCCTTTGCCACGCTGTAGATTGAGTAGTCCTTGAGCGGGCGCTCGCCATAAATGTCGGCCATATTGACAATACAGCCTTGACTAGTCTTCAGATGCGGTGCTGCGGCTTGCGCAAGGAAGAATGGCGCCTTTAGGTTTGTGCCGATCAAATCCTCCCAGTCCTTTTCCACTGCTCCGCCGATCGGCGTCGGGTAGAAAGTTGCTGCGTTATTGATCAAAACATCGATACGCCCAAACGCTTCTATTGTCTCGTATACGAGGTTCTGCGAAAGTTTTGGACCACGTAGTAAATTGCCTCGCACCAGCATTACCGACTCGGATCGAATATCATGCAGTTCCTGTTGCAAGCGATGTGCTTCCTGTTCCGAAGAGCGATAATGGATCACTAACTTCATACCTCGCGCATGGAGTTTGCGTGCAATCTGTGCACCGACACGACGGGCACCGCCGGTAACCAAGGCAACTTTATCTGCGAGTGGGCCTTCAGACATGACGAGATCTATCGACAAGTAACCGTAGGACAATACTCTCTAATCTGTTTAAACTCCAACCGCGATGTCACAAAAGTCGGAACGCTATGGAATTACCCTTTAGTAAGGCTATTAGATCGGCAGGGCAGTTACCGCCGCCAACGCCAGAAGAGACAGTGCGCAGCGATGGACTCGCGCAACACGTCCGCGAAGAGATAGCAAGCGCCGGTGGTAGCATCGATTTCGCTCGCTTTATGGAGCTCGCCTTGTATGCACCGGGTCTCGGTTACTATCGGGGTGGGATGCAAAAGTTCGGCGCCCAAGGTGACTTCGTCACTGCGCCTGAGCTGTCGCCGTTGTTCGCCCGTTGCATTGCTAGGCAATGTCAACAGGTTCTTGAGCATCTTGGTAATGGCGATATTGTCGAGGTCGGAGCCGGCAGTGGCGCACTTGCGGTGGCATTGTTACGCGAACTGGATGCGCAGCACGCCTTACCCGAAAAGTATCACATACTGGAAACCAGCGCCGATCTACAGCAACGACAGTCGGTTTTGATCGCACAAGAGATTCCTAATTTGCTCACTCGTGTGCGTTGGCTGCAAACACTGCCGGAAGATGGTATCCGTGGTTTGGTTCTTGCGAACGAACTGCTTGATGCCTTACCCGTTCATCGTTTCAGCGTGGACCAACGAAGTATTCAACAACTCTACGTTGCTTGGGACGGTAAAGGCTTTGTATGGCACGACAAACCCGCGGACAAGGCACTGCAGGAGCGCATAGCCCCGCTTCGCTTGCCTCCCGACTATACCTCGGAGGTCAATTTTCACGCCGAGGCTTGGATCAAAAGTATGGCGCACTGCCTTAAGGCAGGTGTGATGCTTTTGTTTGACTACGGCTTTCCGCGCGCTGAGTTCTATCACCCGCAAAGATGCGTTGGCACCCTAATGTGCCATTATCGCCATCGAAACCACCCCGATCCCTTGTTACTGATAGGCCTACAGGACATTACGGCACATATCGATTTCACCGCCATCGCCGAGGCCGGTGTAACCAATGATCTTTCACTGTTGGGCTACGCCAGCCAGGCTGCGTTTCTACTGTCTACAGGGATTACCGAGTTTGCGACCGCTGCCGATCACACCGACACCAAGCAACATGTGGAGATTGTGCAGCAAGTGAACAAACTCACGTCGCCGGCTGAAATGGGGGAACTTTATAAAGTCATCGCACTCGGCCGCGAGGTCGATCTACCTTTAGACGGTTTTACGTTGCAGGATAGACGCGCTCGATTGTGAGATGCCGGAGCGATTCATGATTCGTTCCGCCACATCCAACCCATGAACCCAGTGGCGGCGATGGCACCAAGCAGCTGTGCCAATATGAATGGCGATACATCCACTAATCGGATCAGCCGTCCATTGGCCAAATCCGGTCCGCACCTTAGTAGACAACATAAACAGTGATTGGTCGAACATGGCGTGGGCAATTACAACACCGATAAGCCCGCCCAGCAGTTGTACAACGATATATGCGCCAGCTTCGCCTCCATTGATCTCCTTGCGCAGCAGAAACGAGACGGTGACGGCCGGATTGAAGTACCCACCCGACACCGGACCAAAAATTAGAATCAAGACCACAAGGATCGCCCCCGTCGCTAGCGTGTTACCAAGCAACGCCAGGGCCACGTTCCCATCCGCTAGCGTCTCGCCCATGATCCCTGAACCAACAACAACCGCCAGTAGTGCGGCGGTCCCTACAAATTCGGCCACCAGCCGTCTGCTAAACGATATCTCCATCAAACTACTTTCTTAATCGCACTAATGCGCTTCTCCCGAATCTTGTCACCGATGGCAGTCCCCTTGAGGGTGACATTTTTCGAGACAACTGCTTCGGTATCAATGCCTCCGGCCGCTTCAAGCGCGCGACGAAAGATATCGGCCTGTGGATAAGGTGTTTCCTCCAGACCCTTGCGCCCACGGGCATCGGCTTCACATGCCAACAAGAATAATTCAAATCGGTCAGGTCGGCGAAAGGCATCGGCCCCTTCCAGTACCTTTAGAATCGTGCTAGCTCGCAGTTGAATTGCACGGTGGCAGTTCACATGATAGCGAGCAACCAATACTGCGAGATCCCGATAGTCGTTAGGAACGCGCAGACGCTTACACAACGCGTTGATCATGGTCACACCGCGCTCTTCATGGCCCACATGGCTCGGCCATTCTTCCTTGGGTGTCTTGCTTTTGCCTACATCATGCATGACGGAAGCAAAACGGACTTGCGGATTGGTCGACAACCGTGTTGCTTGCTGCAACACCATCACCGTATGCACACCGGTATCAATCTCAGGATGATACTTCTGTGGTTGTGGGACACCGAAGAGCGCATCGACCTCGGGTAAGAGATGTTTCAGTGCGCCACAATCTCGCAGAACCTGAAAGTAATGATGTGGCTGATCTTCACTTAAGGCGCTTTCCGTCTCCGCCCACACCCGCTCAGGAACGAGCTGGTCGATTTCGCCGGACGCAACGATCTCCTGCATCAAGTCGTACGTATCGGGGGCAATCTTGAAGCCACGCTGTGCGTAGCGTGCGGCAAAACGTGCAACCCGCAGGATGCGAACCGGATCTTCCGAAAATGCCGGTGAAACATGTCGTAGAACACCAGCGCGTAGATCGTCGACACCACCGAAGGGGTCAATGATGTCGCCATCTTCTCCCTCGGCCATGGCGTTGATCGTAAGATCGCGCCGGCGCAGATCATCCTCTAGTGTGACATCAGGCGCCGAATAGACAATAAAACCCTTATAGCCATGGCCACTCTTGCGTTCAGTTCGCGCCAAGGCATATTCCTCTTTGGTGTCGGGATGTAAGAATACCGGGAAATCCGCACCTACCGGTTTGAACCCGCGCGCACCCATGTCTTCGGGCGTAGCGCCCACCACCACGTAGTCGCGATCTTTGATTTCGAGTCCGAGCAACTTATCGCGCACGGCGCCACCGACCAGATAGATCTTCATGGGTACATCCTAATGTGGCATAGTGCCATCGCCAAGGGTTAGTCTCACTATGATGTATCTGCTTTTGAGATCTGGGGTCATCGCCCTCATGCTCGTCACCACGTCGGGCTGTGCGAAGCTAGGCTACTACACCCAGGCCATCGGTGGACAATTGGAGATCCTGGTCAAAAGACGCTCGATACCCGCTCTGCTCGATGACCCCGACACCGCACCGGAACTAAAGGCGCGCCTATCACCAATCCTAGAGATGCGCGCCTTCGCGAGCGAAGAGCTCGGGCTGCCCGATAACAAGAGCTACCGAACCTATGTCGACTTGAAGCGACCCTACGTTGTTTGGAACGTGTTCGCGGCACCCGAGTTCTCACTCGAACCGGTAGACTGGTGTTTCCTTTTCGCCGGTTGCATAAGCTACCGTGGATACTTCTCTGAGAGGGATGCACAAAAGTTTGCAAATAAATTGGCACAAGACAACTATGATGTTTACGTTGCCGGTATCTCTGCCTACTCGACGCTTGGGTGGTTCCACGATCCCATGCTGAACACCATGTTGCGACGCACTGAACCCGAGATTGCGGGACTTATATTCCATGAACTCGCCCACCAAGTGGTATACGTCCGGGACCACACCGAATTCAATGAGTCTTTTGCGCTGACGGTGGAACTAGAAGGGATCAAGCGCTGGCTTGCGGCCAAGGGCTCGGCCGATCAATTCCAAAAATACCTTGTAAGAAAAAAACGTCGTGGTGAATTCATACAACTCGTGATGAAGTTGCGCGACCAACTTGACGAAATCTATGCGAGAGAAACGGGTGATGATAAAAAGCGTGCGGCCAAGCAGCAGGCCTTTATCGGTATCCGGCAGGATTACCGGGAACTCAAGAAAAACTGGGGAGGTTATACCAGCTATGATGCCTGGTTTGCCCGTGATTTGAACAATGCATATTTGGTATCGGTCGGACTCTACAACCAATATGTCCCCGCCTTTCAGGCGTTACTCAGCCAACACAACGGAGATCTCAAGGCCTTTTATGGTGCCGTTGAAGAATTGAGCCAGCTTTCAAAGGCCAAGCGCGCAGAAAAGTTGCAGTCGTTACAAGCGACGAGCAGCCCGTAACCCACCGGCAATTAGCGCCGCGCCGCCTGACGATAGTGAGCGTAGCGATCGTTGCGTCCTGGTTGCTTTATCAAATAATTGGGTACCACGCTCTCCAGCGTCCTTGGCGTGACCCCGAAGATAGACGGAAAACCGCTGGTGCAAACGCTATCAACTTGCAGAGAACGATAATTATCCAACGAGAACGGCTTACCAGGGACCAATTGTAGGCACGCCGCTTGCGTCTTTGACATCCAGTCATTAAGGCCGATGATCTTGCGCCTTAGTCCCAGCTGTTTTGCCACGTAGCGAACTAATTCCGCCAATGTATAAACGGTCGGCCCACATAGATCGTATCGTTGGCCGAATGTGTTGTGGTCCTCCAGCGCGTGGGCGAAGGTGGTTACCACGTCTTGCACATATACAGGCTGGAAACGCGCGCTTGGGCACGCGAGTGGAAAGAAATAAGGGGTAAGCCTGAGAAGCCTAGCGAAGCGGTTGATAAAACTGTCGTCTGGCCCAAAAATGACCGATGGCCTGAAACTTGTCACATGAAAATCTGCGGTCTCCGTGCTGTGCACAACCTCTTCACCCCGGGCCTTAGT
>JAOTYM010000111.1 GCA_029861845.1 Gammaproteobacteria bacterium
AGTCTATTTGTTAAACTGGCATATGGGTTTTGAACCTAGACGTCAGGCTGGCAGGGCCGGAACATGCACTATCAGCGTTATGACTTATTGCTAATGTGTCTGTTAGTTGTTGTTGGCGGGTGCCGGCACTCATCGGTGGCCGTGGTCGCGACGATCCCGGAAGCAGGTGAGACCGGCGTCGCGCCCACCGTCGCTGTCGTCGCAACCCTTGGCGCCCCGATCGGAAAGGCGCCGGCACCGGTGTTGCGCCTCCGCGCCGGCGCCGCTTCCCTGCCAGCAAGCGTCTCCCTGGATCAAAGCGGTGAGATACTCACGCTGCGGCCGGAACGACCGCTGGCATTATCCACCACCTATATGGCCGCCGTCCGCGCCCCGGGTGCCGCGCCTGCACAAGCATTCTCCTGGTCATTCGCGACACGGGATGTGACGTCCTGGAGATTCGTGGATGGCGGCGGTCTGTACGTCGTAAATCCGATTATCGCGCAGGCCAAAGGCAGAAAAATAGATCCGCAGCTATTTGTCTTCTACCAGCGTGCAGAAAGCGGTCCTAGAGCACGTGCGCGCCCGGCGTGAGCAAGGCAAGGTCGAGATCCTGCTGCCGCTTTAGCTGCCGCCGATAATACCCCGTGGGCAGGAAAGTCAGGCTGTACGGCCCGCTGAGCGCGCGCTGGGGCGTCGATGGCTTTGCCTTGCCGATCGGCGCGCGCACCCACGCAGACAAGGGGCCGGTCATGGGCGATACGCGCGACCCGTGGCGGGCGGCGCGGAGCAATCACGTCACCGCGGGAGCAACGGGTGACCTTGGTTATCGCCGAGGACGCTGGTAAGCTATAATTATGCAGGGGTTTTCTTCCCTATTTTGGGGGAATTTGCCTAAATTCGCCTGCGGTGGCATAGATGATGCACGTTTTTGGTGAGACCGAGGGTGATAAATGCCTTGAAAGACTTGCGATCCAGAAACAAACGGGATCTTATTGACCGACGGTCGATGCGGTCGAAAGCGTCCTCGTCGCCCCAGCGTGGGTTGGCGTTAGCGTTGGCGTTGGCGTTCGCCTTGGCTTCCATGGGTTCCAATTGCTCCGATGATAGGCGCGAGCAGATAAACGCGGGCGAGAGTGGTGCGCCGGCGCCGACCATCCAGAACCCCAGACGGATCGCCGAAGGCCCGCGCGGGCAGCTGTTGGTTAGCGACAGGCGTGGATGGATCGTTGCGGTTGACAAGGACAGCCTGGAGCCGGTTTGGGGCTTCCAGCTGCCGCAGGAGGGCGCTCCTTTCGGGGTGGCGACGTCGAACCAGCTGGTCTTCGTGGGCAACACCGAGACGAAGAATGTCGAGGTCTACCGGTTGGTGGGGTCCAGCGGCGGCACCACAACGCTCAAGTTTGAGTACAACCTCGGCGGTACCGCAGCGGGCGCAACCGGTTCCATTCTGAACCCGATCAGTATTGCGATCGATGGCATGGCGCGGCTTGTGTTCGTGCTCGACGGCGACGAAAAGAAGGTCAAGATCTTCGAGTCCAAGGGGCCGTTCGTCAACGCGTTTGAGCCGAGGGACAGCGCCGGCGAGCTGCTGAGTCCGGTGTCGCTGGCCGTGGACGAGACGCGCCAGGAAGTGCTGGTGGGCGATTATGGCGATCCCAGCGGCAGTTCGCGCGCCAAGACACCGGCACGCATCCTTATCTACGATTACGACGGAAACCTCCTGTTCCAAATCAACGGAAACGGCTTCACCCACTGGAGCACGCGGTTCGCGCGGGTACAGGGGATGGCGACCAGCGCCGATGGCCGGATCTTCGTGGCCGATCCCTTGGGCAGTCGGATCCTCGTCCTCGATCGCGTTAGCGGCGCGCTGCTCACAGAATTGGGCGAGGAGGGGCTGCAGCCGGGCCAGCTCATGCTGCCGTTGGATGCTGCTCTCGATCAGAAGACCGGCGATCTGTTCATCTCCAACAATCAAGGCGCCCGGCGCGTCGAGGTTCTCCGCGGGGCAGGGAGTTGACCATGAGACACTTGTGGCTAACCCATGTCTCGCTCTTGGCCTGCGCGTGGCTCTTGGTGATAGCGCCAAGCGCCACCCACGCCCAGGTGGGTGGCATGAGCTGCGCCGAATGCCATGCGGATCCGGCCGGCGGGGGGTTCCACGGCGGCTTCAGACCGCTGGGCAACCTGACTGAGGACCAGCTCGAAGTTGTTTGCCTCAGCTGTCACGACGGAAGTTACACGAATCCACAAGGTGTGCGGGCACCCGAAGCCGCGGTGCACCAAAACCAGAATCCGGGTCAGGGGCGCGACGAATACGGGGACTTCAAAGCGAGCTGCCTCGACTGCCACAATAACCACTCGGGGCTGCTCGCCGGCGACGGAATCACGAGCACCCGCACCATCAGCTCTCCTCCCGATGTGGACATAGATGAGGCCCACGACGTGGAGCCCACAACAACCGCTTTCCGGCTGAAAGAGGCGGTGGTCACGGAGGCTAGCATTGTCATCACCGATGACGCGGGCACCCCATTTAATAATGGCAGCGATTACACGGTAGTGCGGATCAACGGCGATCCTGTCTTGATCGAAATTATCCCCGGCGGAGCGATCAACAATCAGGCCCCGATACAAGTCTTCGCGGGCTACGAGTTCGCAACCAATCAGCGCCTACTCGGTGCGAGAGTCGTACAAGCGAGCTCCACCGATGGGATCGCCCGCATCCGCAAGCCCATCATCGTCGACCCCAACGGCGACAATGGCGGCACCGGCAACCAGCGCTTCCAGGACGATTTCCAGAACGGCTGGGAGTGTGACGGCAAAGACGGGAATGGCTTCGATATCCCGGATGACCCGACCTGTATCGAGACCGATCCACCAGACGCCGGCGATGGCGTGCGCAAGGTGGCGTTCCACATCGACATCTATACGTCCGGGACCAACTGGGCGCGGACGGCGCCGCCCTACAACGGCGCCTGCAATGCCTGCCACACCCGTACGGGGCATCATCGGCGCGACGACAGCGGTGGCGACCACACCCATAACGTCAGCAGAAGCTGCGACGATTGCCACAACCACAAGGACGGGTGGGTAAACAAGGGCGGTTAGCAAGCCCGCGCTCAAGCTGTCGGATAAGCAGGCTGACGGCATCCAAGATCTGGCTGTAAGCGGAGCAAACCGGCCCGGCCGAGTTATCGCATGCCGTCTCCCGTCAGCCCGGTACTAGTCACATCATCAACGGCGATGCATCAGCGACAACGAAATCTCGCCCGGGCGTAGCGCCCGGCAAGATAAGCGGGCGGGTCCTCGCTAACCCGCTCTCGGAGTTCTGCGGTTTCAGCCGAGTTGTCGCCTGATGGCGGACTCATGCTGACCGGCAGTGCGCGTTTTAGTGTCCCTTGGTGGCCAGACCAACCACCTCTGTAATCGGTAAGGGCGTGGTTGCCGTTGAGGCGGGCAGTACTGAGTACTCAACTTGAGGCTGTTCTCCGCTGAGAGTACTTACAGAAAGCCACGATGGTCTCTGTGACCTTTCCGCCGCCAGGGTAACCAACACGAATGAGAGATTTCCCGCTACATTCACCGAGGGGGGGTCTCCATATGAAGCGAATGTCCGGCCGAAGAAACGGCTGGCCGAAGCGGCGCTCGATAAAGCCAATGCATGCATTTGTGTGACGAATCGAAAAGGTAGACTATGGAACCGCCGCGGCGTCAGGCTGGCAGGGCCGGAACATGCACTATCAGCGTTATGACTTATTGCTAATGTGTCTGTTAATTGTTGGCGGGTGCCGGCACTCATCGGTGGCCGTGGTCGCGACGGTCCCGGAAGCAGGCGAGACCGGTGTCGCGCCCACCGTCGCTGTCGTCGCAACCCTCAGCGCCCCGATCGGAAAGGCGTCGGCACCGGTGTTCAACCTCAGCGCCGGCGCCGCTTCCCTGCCGGCAAGCGTCTCCCTGGATCAAAGCGGCGCGATACTCACACTGCGGCCGGAACGACCGCTGGCATTATCCACCACCTATATGGCCGCCGTCCGCGCCCCGGGTGCGGCGCCTACACAAGAATTCTACTGGTCATTCGCGACACGGGATGTGACGTCCTGGAGATTCGTGGATGGCGGCGGTCTGAACCGGTCTCCCGAACGGGACACCTATTTTCCACAGCTGACGGTGCTCGGCACGAAGCTCTATGCCTCGTGGCGGGAAATGAGCTACGACTGGGGCCCGATGCAGCTTCGGGTCGCGGTGTACAACGGTGACGACGAAACACCGCAATGGAAGTTTGTCGACGGCGGCGACGCCACCGGTATCAATTGGGACCCGGAACAACATGGTTTCGGTGTGCAGCTCAGCGCGCACAATTCGAAGCTGTATGCAATCTGGCAAGAGAAACGCCCGGATGTGCCAGTGCCGCGGACGAGGCAACCTCTGCCGCGCCTGACCAAGGACATGGTCAGTCCCGCGCACATTCGTGTCGCCGTCTACAACGGTGATGACGACGCGCCGGCATGGCGTTTCGTCGACGGCAACACTGCGACGGGGATCAATCACGACACCGCGTTCAATGCGTCCTACCCTCAGCTGACCGTCTGCAACAACAAACTCTACGCGACATGGATGGAGTCGAATGATAGAGCTCGCCAGATCCGCGTGGCGCTCTACAACGGCGACGATCAAACGCCTGAGTGGAACTTCGTGGACGGTGACGGTGTCGGCGGCATCAACCGGGATCCGGGTGCAGGCGGTTTCAATCCGCAGCTGACCGCGCTCGGCACGAAACTTTACGCCGTCTGGGAGGAGCACAACGGCACGGCGCAACAGATCCGTGTGGTCCTATACAACGGCAACGACCAGGCGCCGGCGTGGTCATTCGTCGACGGCGGCGGCTCTGCGGGCATAAACCGCGACGCCAGCAGGAACGCGGCTGCGCCGGAACTGACGGTCCATGACTCGAGGCTCTATGCGACCTGGACAGAAGACAATGATGGCGCCACCCAGGTCCGTGTTGCGGTCTTCGATGACAGCGATGATACGCCGGCATGGCGCCTGGTCGACGGAAATAGGGCCCAGGGCTTGAACCATGACGGCAAGAGGCGCGCTTATGAGCCGCAGTTAACCGCTTTCGGCGCGAAGCTCTATGCGACCTGGTACGAAGGCGATCACCGCGGCAGGGGACAGATCCGAGTGGCAGTTTATAATGGTAACGATCGTGCCCCAGTTTGGACCTTTGCCGATGGCAATGGCAAGCACGGCATCAATAAGAGCGTGAAACGCTCGGCCGTGGACCCGCAACTGACCGTCTTCGATTCCAGGCTGTACATTAGCTGGAAAGAGCTGGTTGGCGGACGCGGTCACAAGGTCCATGTGGCGGTCGGGCAGTAGGGTACCGACGATGAGCAGAAATGACGGTCCGGTAAGATTCAAGGTCGGCGTGGTCCTGGTGGCCCTGTATTGGGTGTGCACACCGGCTCATGCGGACAGCACCGGGTTGACCGGTCACTCGGGCAAGAATCCCGGATTCGACTGCGCGGTTTGTCATGGTGATGCTGCCGGCGACGCACGGATCGTCCTCGACGGACCCACTAGCGTCACGGTTGATGACAACGAACTCTACACCCTCATACTGAGCGGTCCACCGGGGGCAATCGCTGGCGTCAACGTTGCCAGCTCCGCCGGCCGCCTGCGATCCGACGATGACAACACCCGGGTGATCGATGCCGAGTTGATTAACCGGCCGGACCTGAAGACTGACGAGAAGGGATCGCTGCGTTTCGAGTTTCGTTGGGACGTTCCGGCGACTCCTGGCACCTATTCCCTCTATGCGGCAGGCATTGTGGGAAACGCCGACGACAAGCCGACGGGTGACCATACCGTGCATACGCGACTCAAGGTAACCGTCGAAGCCGCGCACCCCGGGACCCCCCCGAACGTCTACATCGATCTGCCCGCCGCGGCGCTGGTCGGAGAGGCGGTGTTCATCAACGCCTCACGGTCGCGGGATTTGGATGGCAAGATCATCTCCTATGAATGGGATTTCGGCGACGGCGAGCAAACGCGCGTAAATCGTCCCATCGTGCGGCACACCTATGTGGCGCCGGGTGCCTATACGCCGCAACTGCTGGTCACCGACGACGACGGGATGACCGCTTTGGCAGCGGCGTGGATCGAGATTCGCGAGCATAACCTGGACCCCCGGGGAAAGGGACCACGGGCAGTGCCGGGTGGCCCCTACCTAGTGGCATTGGGAGACACCGTTCAGTTCGATGGCAGCCGGTCGCGCGCTGGCCGCAAGCACGGCCGCATTGTTTCCTTTGAGTGGGATTTTGGCGACGGCTTTCAAGATAGCGGCATGGCGCCGGCCCATGTCTACGCCGGCCCGGGGAGCTACCTGGCGCGCCTGACCGTCTTGGACGACCGCGGTCTGCCCGCTTCGGCGATAGCGACCGTCCGGGTGCAGGAGCGCGAGTGGCCCAGGCTCGGAAAATTTCGAGTGCCAAAGAATGTCACGCTGGAAGGGAATGGGTCGCCGTCGTATCGGTTCCCGGTGGTGGCCGATGTCGTCGGTCTGTACCAGGGCGCAACACGGTGTGGAGTCGCCTATCTGCAGCGCAACGGCGCGCCCTATCAGAACCAGTCCGTTTGTTTCGTCGGTTCGCAGAGGCGGCGGATCTGGTTCGAGCATGTATTCACCGTCGACGATGCTCCCTCGGTTAAATGGTCGCTCCACTTGGTGCTGGATGGCGGCGAGGAGAGTCGATTCGAGACTCGTGTGACCAAGGTGGTCGCGACGTCCAGGGAGTCGGGCCGCGAGAACGACTAATCGACATCTCGCGCGACTGCGGCAAAGGCGCCTTAGCTAATCCGCATAGCTCACGAGACCGCCCCGGAATGGCGGCCTCCGCCCCTATATGGGGAAAACGAAGACCTGGGCCGGTGACAGTCGGTACCCGGCGTCGGGCTTCAGCCGCAAGCGCGACGCTCCCGCCTTTTTCTATCCTCTGGTTTACCCTGCGAGTCAGTCGGCCGCGCGTGAAGACGCGTCCATGGCGATCCGGAAACCGATCCATCGGCGTTTGTAGCTGGGTTCTTTGCCACTGCGCATACTGGCGCGCACGATGCCCGGTATGTAATCCCAGGCCCCGCCCTTGTAGGCGCGATAGTCGTCTTTGACACTCTGTGCGGGCCCCTGCGGATCGAGCTGCGGCTGCGAGCTGAAGTAAGCAAACCGATCGGCCACCCATTCCCACAGATTGCCACTCATATCGTAGAGACCAAGACCATTGGGTCTCTTGGTCGCGACCGGATGGCTGCGCTGATCGGAGTTGGCCCTGTACCATGCATAGTCGCCAAGCGCCTGCGGGTTGGAAGTGCCTGACCATTTCTCGTCCTTGCCACCGCTGCGCGCCGCATACTCCCACTCCGCCTCGGTCGGCAGCCGATAACGTTGGCCGGTGCGGCGGTTGAGCTTGGTCAGCCACTCCTGAATGTCATTCCACGAGACCTGGTCCACCGGCAGATCGGGTCCGCGGAAATAGGCGGGATTGTAGTTCGTCACCCGGCGCCATTGCCGCTGTGTCACTTCGGTCTGAGAGATGTAGAAATCTGATAGCGTCACCGTGTGCGCCGGGCTTTCATAGTAGTAGCCCGTGTCATGGAGATCCCCCATCTCGAAGGTACCGCCGGTCACCAGGACAAAACCGATCCCGGTGATCGCATCGACATAATCCGCCGATGCCGCCAGGACTGCCCGGTCGGCCACGGGCTCGGATTCTTTCGCGACTGCCTCGGGACAGGTGCACGGTGTCGTCGCGCAGCCCCCGGCGCCGACGATCACGGCGGCGGCGACGATGAACCGCCAGCTCGCCGCGGTCGTACAGTCTCGGTCGCGACTCACTTCGCCTCGAGCGCCCCCAGCGCGAGGCGCAATCCGTGGTTGCCGGCGCGATAGGACGGGTCATCGGCATAGCGATTACCAATGCGGGCAAAGCGCGCCACGCTCCACCAGGAACCGCCGCGCGAAGCGCGGCCGTTGCCGGTCGCGGGACCGCGCGGGTTATCGCGCAGGCTGACTCGGTAGTACCATTTGCCCCACCTGTCCCACATCCATTCGTTGACATTGCCGGTCATGTCGTAAAGGCCGAGGCGGTTCGGTTTCTTCGTGCTGACGGGATGGGTCGTATTACCGGAATTCACGACATACCATGCGAAATCACCGAGCTCGCTTTCGTCGTTCGTGCCGGCCCATCTCATGGCCCGCCCGCGATCGCGTGCGGCATATTCCCATTCGGCCTCGGTGGGCAGCCGGTAGTTTCTGCCGGTCTTCCGATTCAATCGCCTCAGGTATTCCTGGGCATCGTCCCAGGAGACGCGTTCCACCGGACAGTCGTCGCCGCAATCAGCGAATTGGGATGGATTGTCTCGCATGATCTCGGTCCACTGGCGCTGGGTTACTTCATGCTCTGCCAGATAGAAATCGTCAACACACACCTCATGCACCGGTCTCTCGTCAGGCTCTCCCTCGTCGAAGATATCGCCTATCTGATAGCAGCCACCGCTGACAAAAATCATCCCTGCGACGCTTGCGGCCCCCCCAGACCGTGCTCGCTCTGCCGTATTCGGTGCTGCTATGCCGACCGTGGCTTCGGGTCTCACATCGACACACGCGGCACAGACCAACGCCAACAGCAACGAGAGACCTCTGCAGATCATAGCGGATACCGATTCCTGATTGTTTGGCGACGCCGTGCCTGGACGACATAATGCCACAGCAGCTCACGAAGCGTGCCGGTCCACGAGCGAGTCTGATCGAACTCGAACCCCGGGTCGGTCTCGGGCCGGCGGGATCTCCGGCGGCGGTTTGATCGAGCCCGGGCGGTTCGAGGGATGGGCCGCGGGCGCGGAAGCGCGGCGGGGATGAACGCAGCGAGGCGGTCGAAGAGTTCGCGCGGCGCGTGCCGCGGTCTACGGTACAACGAGCGCCAGAGCCAACACTAGCCTGACCATTCGCAAAGAATCGGCGGAGGGGTCCTCCCCTCCGCCGTCGGTTACGCGCGCCTAGCGCTTAGTCATGACGCCGGCAGTTCCACCTAGTCGGTGTCGTCCTCATCCGTGTCGTCCGTGTCGTCCGTGTCGTCGGTGTCGTCGGTGTCGGCCGCGTCGTCGTCACCCTCGTCCCACTTCACGCCGTGACACGTCTGGCAGCTGGGGCCGCCAAGGGTAACGCCAGCGTCGAGCGAATGACAGAATGCGCAGTCAGTCTGGTACAGCGAACCTGGCTGCAGCGCATTCTCGGTGACGTCACGATGCGCCTCGAAGGCGTCGAACATGATGTTGTCCATCACGCAACCGCTGCCCGGCTCACAGATCCGTGGCCCATCGGCGAGCGCGGTCTTATCTAAGAAAGCGCTAGTCATGAAGAACGCGGCGGTGATAGCGACGGCCGCAGTGGCTTGCAAAAATCTACGCATGGTTGTCTCCTCACTTATAGTTGATCGATCAAACCCTAAACTAACGGCTCTTATTTTTTTTCCCGAAGGCCGTTTCATTTCTTTGGCAGCGAACTACATCCAAAATCTCTATCACCGCCGCGGCGATCTGTCGTTACCAAAAACCATACAAACACTTGTGTGACCAACCCAGAAATGTTTGATGGTCTCTGATTGAACATCCTCCCAGAACAAGTCTACGGCAATGCAATGTATAACACCCTCACCCCCGAATCATTCCCGGCCGTCGGGTACACGCCGCCCCTTGTCCCTGTATCCGTTCCTAACGGAGTTCTTCCGGGTCGAACAGGATGAGGATGAGTCTCAAACTCATCTATGTCCCCGTCGGCCCAATTACACGGATACTAGGCGCCCAGCGAGCTGTCATTGATCTATATCAATTACCAAAGAAAGTTGCCTCACTTCACCCAATCTGCGAGATAAATGTCCGTCGCTCTCGGCTTCTCGGGATTCCGGTTGGAGGCAAAGGCGAGTTTCTTACCGTCAGGAGAAAACATGGGGAAGCTGTCAAAAACTTTATTATAGGTAATACGCTCTAAGTTTGTACCATCGATATTGATTAAATAGAGCTCGAAATTGTGCCCGTACTGCTGGATATCCTCGCGCCAGTCGTCCATATTGCTGGAAAAAATGATCCGGTTTCCATCAGGATGCCAGGAAGGCGCCCAGTTGACAGCACCGTTGTTGGTAAGTCGGACTTTGTCGGAGCCATCCGCGTTCATGACCCAAATATCTAGTGGGACTGCAGCAATATAGTCATTTCTCATCCATTCCTGCCAGACCGACTTCTCCTCTTCTGTCTCAGGATACCATGCACGCCACGCGATCCTCTTACCGTCCGGGGAGAACCAGGGACCGCCATCATAGCCTACACGATCGGTTAACCGCCTGAGGTTGGAACCATCCGCATTCATGATGTAGACATCAAAGTCACCCTCCCGCTGGGAGCCAAAGACGATCTGCTTGCCGTCGGGTGAGATGATAGGTTCTGCGTCGTATTTTGCATTGGCAGTGATTCGCGCCAGCCTCGATCCATCCGCGTTCGCCACGAAAATATCATAAGGATACAGCGACCATGTATAACGATACTTTGCTGTTACAGAGGCTTTCGGTTTAGGTGGACAGTCACCTTTCAGATGGCTAGTAGAGGCGAAAACAATCTTTTTGTTATCGGGGAAGAAAAAAGAACAGGTATGCGCCCCATGGTCAGGGCTGACCATCCGTTTATCCGAGCCGTCAATGTTCATGGTCCAGATCTTGTCGCAGGCATAACCATTACGATTCGACTGCCAGATGATCCTAGTACCGTCCCAGCTGAAATAGGCCTCACCATTATCCCCCTCGAAAGTTAACTGGCTAATATTCCTCATGTGGCGATCTGCGGAGGGCATACCGGCCGGTCTCTTTATTTCGCCGCTGTCAGCGCTGCCGCTGGACGCCGCCGCCACTAGTAAGAGTAACAACACCTTATCCATACCCGTTCCCCCTGATAAAGCAGAATAGGAGCCTTCTTACGTCGCCTTGGTGCACCTGGTCCCGCCTATAGCCTAAGCGAGCGGCTGGGGTAGGCGTCAAATCGTGCAGCGCAGCGTTAAGGGCTTGATCCACGTCAATGTAATCCGAAATCTGATAACCCGTTTTTATACCAATTGCTACTTCGGGGCCATACGCCGAGGGGACCGATCGCGACGACGGATCTGAAAGTGCTGCGGGGCGGGGAGATGCGCCGTGTCTTGGATGGTCAGCATTTTGCCGGCCCGGCCGGTCGCGCCTACCGGGCAGCGGCGGAGATACCGGATGTGTTGGACCATCTCTATTGTTACTGCGAATGCGAGCCCGCCATCGGTCATAAAAGCCTCAAGAGCTGTTTCGTTGATCTACATGGGGCAATTGCGGCATCTGCCAGCAACAGGCCATCATGGCCTGGCGGCTGAACAAAAAGCAGTTGCCGATCTTGCAGATCCGTCAACAGGTGGACCAAGCGTTTAGTAAAAGGCTCTAGCCGGCCCTACTCTAAAGTCCCTCGGCGTTACCGGGACACCGCCTGCACGCTAAAGGTCCGTTGTTCTCCGTTGCGCTCCAAGGTGATAGCAACCTTGTCGCCCGGCCGCAGCGTTTTCAATACCTCGGAAAAGCGGCGCAGGTCATTAATGGCGCTGCTCCCCAATCGGACGATGACGTCGCCGGTGCGAAGCCCTGCTTTGTCGACCGGCGATCCGGGCACCACTCCGCTGATCCTGACCCCCTGGCCGCGGTAGGCAAAATCGGGGATCGTCCCCAGACTGGCCGTTCTTCTTGACGTTGGTTTTGTCTGACGGTGGGATGGCGTACCATCCTGCGACATCAGTGCCGAGTTCAGGGGTTCGCTGCGGCCAGCGAGATAGTCGACCGTCTCCCGGATCACTGCCGCTGTTTTTACCAACCCTGCTGGGTCAATCTTGGCGGCCGTGTCGGTCGGCCGATGGTAATCGAGATGGGGGCCGCCGAAAAATTGCACGGCCGGAATCCCGGCGTCGAGAAAACTCTTCTGGTCGCTCGCGCCGAAATCATCGGCGACTAACTCGATCGGCACCCCCGTGACATACCCCACGCCCCTAAAAATATGGGTCCACTCACGCGCGGAACCGGCGCCAAGCACCATTAGCTTGTTGTGTGCCAAACGCCCAACCGTATCGATATTCAACATGCCCATGACCTTTGCGGCCGGGAACCGCATTGGGTGTGCGACATAATATCTTGACCCGCGGCGTTCGGCCTCCTCTCCCGCAAACGCCACAAACACCACAGTGCGGTCCGGCGTCCATCCCTTGCCCAGCACTCGCGCCAGCTCCAGCAGCACCGCCACCCCACTGGCGTTGTCGTCGGCGCCGGGGTGGATTTTTCCTCGATCGTTCTT